>NZ_JBREBQ010000015.1:0-78369 GCF_052906625.1 Geobacillus sp. CCR
AAGCCAAGAAGCTCCATATGATTCGCAAAATCGGCCGTAAAGAGTCCCGCTGGATGAAGGATCAAAATCACAAAATCAGCCGTCAAATCGTGAATTTTGCGCTCGCCAACGGTGTTGGCGTGATTCGGATGGAAGAGTTGACGGGGATTCGGAAACGAGCAACTTCCGCAAAAGAAGCGGGGCGAAGCCTTCATGCTTGGGCGTTTCATCAACTGCAAACGATGATCGCCTATAAAGCGGAAATGGCGGGCATTCGGGTGGAGTGGGTGAAGCCGACCTACACGAGCCAAGCATGCCGATGCGGGCATCGAGAGAAAGCAAATCGAAACGGCATCCGCTTCCGATGCCAAAAGTGCGGATACACCCTCCACGCCGACTTGAATGGCGCCATCAACATCGCCAAAGCGATTTCGGGCTTCGCCGCCTAACCTAGCGCACTGGTCACAGGTGCGCCGCCCATCGGGGTACATTCTAACCCGATGGGACGGGGTGATGACACACCCCTGATCTTGGGCGTGGTCTGAACCAGAAATGGATGAGGACGTGAGCGACCCAAGAATCCCACGGCTTTAGCCGTGCGGAGTGTCAAATTTTTGGTAATGTCGACGCGAGGCCGTTCTATCGGCGTTCGTTTTGACATAAGACATATATGGTGCGACATAGGCAAGGAGGGATGGAAATGGGCGATGTGATGAGACGCCTCTTGGCGGTGGCTGGTGTGGCGGTATGCGTCGGACTGTTGTTTCTTGTCGGCGCCAACGGATGATTGGATGAATATTCGCAAAACGGTTGTCCTTTCTTGCGGTAATGCGTTATAATGAGAAAAACAGCAGGAGAGGAGAAACACCGATGTTGACCGATTATCATAACCATTTGGAACGAGGGGCGTTGACGCTTGATTATTTGCGCCAGTTCACGGATGCAGCGGTCAAAAAAGGCATCCAGCATTTCGGCATTTCCGAGCACGCGTACCATTTTTACCAAACGAAAAACATTTTGTCCAACCCGTGGGTCGACGCGCGCCGCTGCTACGATATGGACGATTATGTCCGGCTGTTCCACGAAGCGTGGGATGCGGGCCTCGATGTGAAAATGTCGATCGAAATGGATTATACGCCGGGCAAACACGAGGAAATGGCCGCCTTTATCCGCTCATACGAGTTTGACTATGTCATCGGTTCGATCCATTGGGTCGACGATTTCGGCATCGACTTAGCCGAATATCGCCACGAGTGGGAACGGCGCGATTTGTACGATACATACCGCAAATATTTCGATCAAGTCGTGACGCTCGCCGAGTCGAATTTGTTTGACATTATCGGCCACCTCGATTTGGTGAAAATTTTTAAATACGTCCCGGAAGATGAGGAATTTTTGCTTGAACAATACGACCGGGCGACAACAGCGCTCGCCAATTCGAAAACGTGCGTCGAAATCAGCACCGCCGGGCTGCGCAAGCCGGTTGGCGAACTGTATCCGGATCCGCGCCTGCTCCAAATGTGCTATGACAAAGGCATTCCGATTGTGTTGTCGTCCGACGCGCACGTGCCTGAGCATGTCGGCGCCGATTTTGACAAGGCGGTGGAACTCGCCCGCAGTGTCGGCTACACCGAGCTGATGACGTTCTCGAAAGGCGAGCGGAAGGCGGTGCCGCTCGGCTGAACGGAACTGACAAAACACGAGGGTGTCCCAAAAGGATCGGGACACCCTTTCTTAGTATGTAGGCGTAAAACAATCATGAAGAAACGATGCATTGTGTTTGGTTTAAGGAAAAACAACCTTTTGGGTCATGATCATCGCCTTTTCGCAAGAGGGAACTATACGATGCGAATGGCTGCTGTGGGGCTTGCTCGAACGAAAAACGCAGGCTCCTTTCTGGGAAGGCCTGCGTTTTTTGTATGATCTGCCCGCAGAAGCGGGTGGTTACGCTTCGAGCCGCTTCACCGTTTCGATGTCATCAATTTGCGCCAACGCCTGCAATACCTCATCATCAACCGGTTTGTCAAGCGATAAGATCATCATCGCCTTGCCCCCCGCTTCTTGGCGGCCGACTTGCATGGTGGCGATGTTGACATCGTGCGCCCCAAGCACGTTCCCGACTTTGCCGATCATCCCCGGCCGGTCTTGGTGCTGGATATACAGGAGATGGCCTTCCGGGGCAAAGTCGATGGCGACGCCGTCAAAATGGACGATGCGGTCGCCGTAGTTCGGCACGTGCGTCCCTTTGATGGTGAACGTTTTGTTTTCGCCATGGACGGTGAGCGAAATGCAGTTCGCATAGCCGTGCGTTTCATCGGAAAATTTTTCGCCGTATGTGATGCCGCGCTCTTTGGCGACCATGGCGGCGTTCACCTCGTTGACGGTTGAGGCGACGCGCGGCCGCAGGAAGCCGGCGAGCAGGCTGCGGGTGATGTACGTCGTCTCCAGATCAGCGACCGTGCCGGCGTAGGTGACCGACAGCTCTTGCACCGGGATGTTCATAAACTGCGATGCAATCAAGCCGAGCTTCCGGCCTAAATGATAGAATGCTTGAATTTTTTCATAGACGTCTTTCGACAACGCCGGCAAGTTGATCGATGAGGTGACGGGCCGTCCTTCAAAAAAGTGGAGCAGCTCTTCCGCGACTTGGGTGGCGACGTTCAGCTGCGCTTCGACGGTCGACGCCCCTAAATGCGGCGTAACGATCACATTGTCAAACGCTAAAAGCGGATGATCCCCTGGCGGCTCTTGTTCAAAGACGTCGAGGGCGACGCCGGCGACATGCCCGCTTTCCAAGAACGGGATGAGCGCCTGTTCGTCGATGATGCCGCCGCGGGCGCAGTTGATCAAATAGACGCCCTTTTTCGTTTTCGCCAAGTTTTCCGTGCCAAGCAACCCGCGCGTTTCTTTCGTGAGCGGCGTATGAACGGTGATGATGTCAGCCACGGCCAGCACTTCGTCAAGCGAGTGAATCGAGACGCCGAGTTTTTCGGCGCGTTCTTTCGTTAAAAATGGGTCGTACACGTGCACGCTCATGCCAAAGGCGCGCGCCCGTTTGGCGACTTCCGAGCCGATGCGGCCGAAGCCGATGATGCCCAATTTTTTGCCAAACAGCTCGTTGCCGACAAACGCCGAGCGGTTCCACTCCCTCGATTTGACGGAAATGTGCGCCTGCGGGATGCGTCGGACGAGGGCGGCCATCATGGCAAAGGTATGCTCAGCGGCCGAAATCGTATTGCCGTTTGGCGCGTTAATGACGACGATGCCGCGTTTCGTCGCTGCATCGACATCAATGTTGTCGACGCCCACCCCGGCGCGGCCGATAATTTTTAAGTTCGGCATTTTTTCCAATAGTTCTTCCGTCACTTTGGTGGCGCTGCGCACGAGCAAAGCGTCAAAGGTGTGCAATTCCTCTTCCGCTTCGGTTGTTTTCTTTTGCACGATGTCGATCTGCGCCGATGCGCAGAGCGGCGCCAAACCTTCTTCACTGATGGCGTCGGAAACGAGTACGCGAAACACAGTGGGTGCCCCTTTCTGTTTCAAGGATGTTAAATTTCTGATAATTTAACATGCGAAAGCGGTTTCTGTCAATGGGGGAAAAAGAAGTCATACCAATGAAAACGTTTTTTTGAGCAGGAATGTTCGGGGTTTGAAAAAGAAAAGCGCCCATATCAAACGACATGGGCAAAATTGTTCGGAAATAGAAAAACGGCGTCTGGTGAAATGAGATGTTGGACGGATTACTTGTTTTTCTGTTCGTTGTAGCGGGCGATGCATTCGTCGATCAATTTGGCGGCTGCTTCCGGCCCCTCCCATGTGCCGATTTCCGTCCGTTTCCCTTGCAAGTCTTTGTAGCGTTCAAAGAAGTGGGCGATTTCTTTCAGTTTGTGCTGCGGGAGGTCTTCAATCGATCTCACTTCGTCAAAGCGCGGATCTTCGACCGGAACGCCGATCAATTTCGCATCTTCTTCGCCGCTGTCGACCATGTTCAAATAGCCGATGACGCGCGTGTCGATGACGCAGCCCGGGAACGTCGGGTTTGTCGTGATGACCAAAATGTCGAGCGGGTCGCCATCCAGCGCCAACGTATTTTGCAAATAGCCGTATTCAGCCGGATAAAACATCGGTGAATATAGGACGCGGTCGAGCTTGAAAATGCCCCGTTCTTTGTCGAATTCGTATTTGTTTTGGCTCCCGGTTGGAATTTCGATAAACGCTTCGACAATTTTATTTTCGAATGCCATAACCCGTTCCTCCTTTGTTGGTTATGTATACATGAAAACTTGTCCACCCAGCAGGCGCGGCGGACAAGCCAATCTTATTGTAGCACGTTCGTTCAAGATGCGCCACTTGTGATTTCACGCTTGCATCAAAAAACCCTCTTGCCGGCAAGGCAAGAGGGGGAATGTCAGTCGAATTTATTCGGATCGCCGTCAAACGGCTCGTCAGCAACTTTGATCGATTCAGTCGGACAGCCTTCGAAGGCGTCCATCATATCGTCAATCAAAATCTCCGGCACTTCGACGATGCCTTGGTTGTCATCAAGGGTGACGTAGGCAATGCCGTCCTCGTCGTAGTCGTAAATGTCGGGAGCGGCGGCGCCGCAAGCTCCGCAGGCGATGCAAGTCTCTTTATCCACAATCGTATACTTTGGCATAAAAATCGAACCTCCCCAAGTTTATTGGAAACGGACGGGCCATCTCCGTGTTGCCTGCTCGGAAATGAACTTTTCACTTTTAATAATAAGACCGTACGGCCGGCTTTTCAACAAAAAAATCGCTCTCTTGTATTTTTACACATATGCATCTTATTTAGTTTTGTTATCATATGGCGGAACTGTCAACCGATCGATTTTTTCTGCCGACCGGTTGGGCGATTTTTGCTACAATAGAGGCGAGGGAGGAACGCAGGATGCGGCATGGCTATGCCTCATTTTTGCTCGCCCATTGCTTGCGCCGCTTCAACGGCGAACGGACGCTGGCGGCGGTGTATCATTTATTTTCGGGAAAAAAATCGGCGCAGACGCTCCAAGACAGCAAATGGTTTCAGCTTGAGCCGCTGTTTGGCACATGGAAGAATGTGACGCTGGCGGCGCTCGAGGAAGCGGCAATGGCGCTTGTCGAACAGCGACTCGCTTTATCCGCGAAACAGCGGACATACACGTTGACCGCGGCAGGGGAAGAATGGCTTGCCGAGCAAGCAGCGCTTTTCCCCCGCCATCTGAACGGCTGGCGCTATCATGAGGCGGAACCGCTGTTTTGGCAGCGTCTTTCCTTGATCGGGCAGACATTGTCAAACCTCGTCTATGGGCGGCGTTTTGCACCGATTTGCCGCGACGAGCGGACGCTTCAATGGGTGAAGCAATATTTGCTTGCAAAAGGATCGCGCCAAATGTTGGCCGAGACGCTGTATCAAGAGCTCATCCGGCTGCTTGAAGCGGTTTCGGAGGAGGCGGCGGTGATCTTTACGCTGCGTTTGACGAGCGCGGTCCGCATCGGCTGGACGATGGAGCAAATCGCGGCCTATTTGCAAAAGGACGCGCTCTACGTGCAGTTTCAATTCCGCAACGTGCTTCATTACATCATGGCGGAAGCTGAGGCTGGACGCGTTCCGATGATGGCCGAATTGATGAGCGGACTGGCGCCGGCGGTGCTGACACAATCGGCGCAAAAAACGTACGAATGGCTGCGGAAAGGAAAAACGATAGAAGATATTTCCAATCTTCGCCGCTTGAAGCGAAGCACGATTGAGGATCACGTTGTCGAAATCGCTGCCAATGTGTCCGGTTTTTCGATCGCCCCGTTTGTCGACGATGAAAAGGCGGCGGCCATTCGAGCGGCGGCGCAGGCGCTTAGGACGAGGAAATTGAAAGAGATTCGCGAGGCGCTTGATGGCAAAGTCAGCTATTTCGAAATTCGGCTCGTGTTGGCAAAGGAAGTGGGACGTTGGACGAGTTGACGAAAACGCTGCGCATGAAGTTCGGACATGCTTCATTCCGCCCGGGTCAGCGGGAAGTGGCGGAAGATGTGCTTGCTGGGCGCGACGTGCTGGCGATGCTGCCGACCGGAAGCGGCAAGTCGCTTTGCTATCAGCTGCCAGCGTATTTGCTTCAAGGCAGTGTGCTGATCGTTTCGCCGCTTGTGTCGCTCATGGAGGACCAAGTCGAGCAGTTGCGCCGGCGCGGGGAAAAGCGAGTGATTGCTTTTCACAGCCTGCTTGATGCCGAAGAAAAATGGCAGGCGCTCGCTTCGCTTGCGGAGTTTCGCTTTATTTACGCGTCGCCGGAGATGCTGCAGTCGGCAAAATTTTTAACGGCGCTTCGGCGCGTATGCATTTCGCTTTTTGTCGTCGATGAAGCGCACTGCATTTCTCAATGGGGATATGACTTTCGCCCGGACTTTTTAAAGCTTGGGGAGATCCGGCGCGCGCTCGGGGCCCCGCCGTGTTTGGCGTTGACGGCGACGGCGCCGCCCGAGGTGCAGGAGGATATTATTCGCACGCTCGGGATGGATGGTGCCCGCCGCCATATTCATTCCGTCGATCGTCCGAACATCGCCTTGTGCGTGGAGCATTGTTCATCAACGGAGGACAAAGCGGCGCGCTTGGCCGATTATGCCAAGCGTCTCGAAGGCCCGGGAATCATTTATTTTTCGAGCCGTCAATGGGCGGAAGAGATGGCGCGCCGGCTCGAACAGTGCGGCGCGGGGCGGGTCGCCTATTACCATGCCGGCATGGACGGGGAGCAACGGCTGCTCGTGCAGCAGCAATTTGTCTACGGTCAGCTTGACATCGTATGTTGTACAAGCGCATTCGGCATGGGCGTGAACAAAGAAAACGTCCGATTTGTGCTTCATTTTCATATGCCGGCCCAGCTCGAGGCGTACGTGCAGGAAATCGGGCGCGCGGGGCGCGACGGAGCGCCAAGCCTTGCTGTGTTATTTTATGCGGACGGCGACCGGGCCATGGCCCAGGCGGTGGCGGAGGCCGAGCTGTTAAGTCCGCGCGAGCTGCGTGAGTGGTGTTGGCGGCTGCCGGAAGGAGCCGGATGGGAAGCGGCGATGGCGACGCTCGAGGCTGCCGGATTCACCGACGTACAAAAGCGGCTGTTGGCGTATTTTTTAGAACGGGAACAACGGGCGATGCCTGGTTGGCTGACAGCGGAGGCAAAAGAGCGGCTGTACGGCAGGATGGCAGCCGCCATCGAGGCGCGGCGGCGCTGGAAGCGGAAAAAACTGCAGGAAATGGATGAATGGGTGCACTTGTCTTCGTGCCGGCGTCAAGCGCTTGTCCGCGCGTTTGGCGAGGAGCTGACGGATCAGCAGAATGTCTGCTGCGATCGCTGCGGGCTTTCGCTTGACGGCTATGAACGAGCCGTCCGCCGTCCGGAGGAGGCGCCGGTTCGCCATTGGCGCGAGGAGTTGTGGGACATGCTTTTTGGCGGGGGGCGGACGAATGAAACGGCAAAGTGAACAAATCCGGCAGATGACAGAGCGCGAGCTGCTTTTTCATCTTTATGTAACGCAAGGGTTGCTGCTTCTTGCCGCCGGCGGCTGTTCGCTCTTTTTGTTCGATTGGGCGGAGTGGCGCCGGCTTTGGCGGTTCGATCTCACCGATGTGCTGCTATACGGAGCGGGCGGGGCGGCGCTCGTGCTGGCGGTCGATTTTTTGGCCATGCGCTATTTGCCGGATGATTGGCATGACGACGGCGGGGTGAACGAAAAAATATTCCGCGGCCGCTCGATTCCGCATCTCTTTTTTTTATGTGCGCTCATCGCTGTGACGGAAGAATGGCTGTTTCGCGGTGTTGTGCAGACGCATTGGGGGCTTGGAGCGGCAAGCGTCATTTTTGCTGTGCTGCATGTGCGCTATTTGGAAAAATGGTTTTTGTTTCTGATGGTTGTGCTCATCAGTTTGTTTCTCGGTGCGCTTTACGAACAGACCGGGAGTTTATGGGTGACGGTTGTCGCCCACTTTTTGATCGATGTGGTGCTCGCTTTGCATATTCGGTTGCAGCGGGAGGAAGGGGTGAAGCGATGAAAGGAACACAGGAGCGCCGAGCTGGGCGGCGCTTGCGGATCGATGAGAGCGCGCCGTCCTCGCGCATCAAACGGCGGAGGGAAAAAGAAGAACAAAAGCGAAAATACGTCCCGGCCCGCCTGCTCGTGTTCTTGTTTTTGGCGTTGCCGGCAGTCGTGCTGGCCATCCACCATGTCCAATCGAAGTCCGACACGGTCACAGTCGTTCGTCATGAAGATCAAAGCGGCCGCGAGACGGTGCGCATTATTCAAGACGACGAAGTCAAGAGGACAGAACAGGCGGCCAAATCGAAGCAGAAGAGCGCCGCCGACCGAGGAAGCGTCGGCGGCCGGGAAAAGAAGACCGATGATGAACAAGGAAAAATCATCACCCATGTCGTCGCAGCCAATGAGACGCTCTACAGCATCGCCATGAAATATTACGGCACGCCTGATGCGATCGATCTCATTAAAAAGGAAAACGGCTTGTCGACGGGCCGCCTTCAGCCAGGGCAAACGCTGCGCATTCCGCTTGACGAAAACCATTGAGCGAAACAAAGCATTGTCTGCCGCTCCCCTTTCTTTGTTCTAATGCTGCCTTCTGCGGCATATGATGGACAATAAAAACAGGACAAGGGGGAGAGGAGATGGTCCATTTTCCAGATGAATTTCCCCTCGATGAAGTGGCGAAGGAAATGTTGATGGCCGTCATCGAAAAAAAGAAAAAATGGGAGCGGCTCGAAAAGCGGACGTTGCTCTTGCAGGCGGCCGCGTTTTCCGGTTTGGCCGTTTTCCTGCTTTATCTTTTGGCCAAGGCGGCGGCTTTCGGGACGTGGGGAGAGCGGATCGCCTGGTTTTTCGCTGCGCCTGCCCATGTGTTGATTCTGCTTCTTTTAAGCACCGTTTATTGGGCAGCCGTCTACTACAAAGGAAAAAGCGAAAAGGCGGAAGACGATTTTCACGCCCTTCGCTGTGAGATCATTCAAAAAAGCATCGATTTATGGCAGGACCAAGAACAGTGGAACGGGCGCCATCGGCTGTTTGAATGGATGAAGCGGGAGTATGGCATCAATCTTTATTATGAACAAAGTTGAGCGGGGGTTCCGCTCAGCTGCTGGCTTAGAAAACCTTTTTATGGTTGCGCTCCTCTTTTAAAATTTCCACCGCTTCACGGAACCGTTGGGCATGGATGATTTCCCGCTCGCGCAAAAAGCGGAGTCCGTCGTTTAAATCCGGGTCGTCGCTCATATTGATGATCCACTGATATGTCGCGCGCGCTTTTTCTTCGGCCGCGATGTCCTCATACAAGTCGGTGATCGGGTCGCCTTTCGCTTGGATGTACGTCGCCGTGAATGGAACGCCGGCGGCGTTATGGTAAAAGAGGGCGCGCTCATGGTCGACGTAATGCGGCTCCAGCCCGGCTTCTTTTAGCTGCTCAGGCGTCGCGTCTTTCGTCAGTTTGTACACCATCGTTGCGATCATTTCAAGGTGGGCGAGTTCTTCCGTACCGATGTCGTTTAGCAGCCCGATGACTTTCGGCGGCAGCGTATAGCGCTGGTTTAAGTAGCGGAGCGCCGCTGCCAGCTCCCCGTCTGCCCCGCCGTATTGCTCGATCAAATATTTTGCCAGCCGCGGATTGCACGTGCTGACGCGGACCGGGTATTGCAATTTTTTTTCATAAATCCACATGATCCGTTCCCCCCTTGCGTTCGTGATGGATCGGCTACACTTGCCAAGGCCAAGGCGTGTCGTCCCAGTTCCACGGGTAGTTGGAATAGCTATGGCCAAACTGTTCAAGCGGACCATAGGCGGCTTCAAATTGTTTTTTCAGCTGTTTCCGTTTTTTGGCGAGTTGATTAAATTGTTGAATCGCTTGATAGTCGGTCGGATGGGTGTCCAAGTAGAGTGTCAGTTCGACGAGGGCAAAGTCGACGGCTTGCAGCTCTTCAAGCTGTTCATAATACTCCTTTGGCATTTGTTTCATGAGCCATCACCTTTTGTCTTTGTTTCGTAAGGGCTGTAGTACGGATCGTAAAACACTTGCCAAAGCGTCCCTTTCATCAACGCTTCACGAAGAGGGAATTGCGGCAAGTTGGGCGGCTGGAATCCGACGTATAAGTTTGGTGCGGTGACGTATGTTTTCACGCGGATCGGCGGGCATGGGTCAAACGGGCTTGTATACGGCTCATATTGTTTGCGCGTTGTAAACATGAAACCCCTCCTTTTTTGGCAAAGTTCAGTCTATATTATGATAGAGCAGTACCGTTCATGCCTGTTTGTCATGGCGAATCATGGCAATAATAAGGAGGAAAAAATGGGCCGCCTATGGATGATCGCCTTTGTCGCTGTCTTGTGCACGTATTTGTTTTTTCGCTGGCTGCCGCCCCTTGAGCCGTTTTCCCCAACCTTGTTTTTGACGCAGCTGTTGTTTTCCCCGTTTCGAACATGGCTTGCTTTTGCTTGTTTTTTGCTCGGCGTCGCTGCCAACGGGGCGCTTCTTAGCATCGCTGTAACCGGGACGGTGCGTTTGTTGTCCGGCCGGCGGCTCCGCTTAGGCCAATGGTTGTTCAGCTTGGCGGCGCTCGGCCATTTTTATTGGGCGTTTCAGTTCCATTGGCGGCTGGCGGCGCTTTTTTTCGTTTTTTCCTTTTTTTATGGTATGATGACGTTGAGAAGCCGCCAGACGATGCCGCATCGCTGGCCATGACAGGAGGAAGTATGCTGATCGGGGAGCAACCGAGAAAAAATGCTTGTCTAAAACGGGGAAAACGATGTAAACTCATTAATAACAACAAACGAACCAATTGCCGCTTGCGTCATACAATAACGGTAAGAGATGGCTCTGTAGGTAAGGAGGGGTGCCGATGCGTCTTGAGCGCTTGACCCACAACAAAATCAAAATTTTCCTGACGTTTGACGATTTGCTGGACCGCGGGTTGACGAAAGACGATTTATGGAAAGATACGTTTAAAGTCCATCAGCTGTTCCGCGATATGATCGAGGAAGCAAGCGAAGAGCTCGGTTTTGAAGTGAACGGATCGATCGCGGTCGAAGTGTACTCTTTACCGGCGCAGGGCATGGTCGTTATCGTTACGAACGAAGGCGACTACGACGACATGGAAGAAGAATTCGCCGACGATTATATCGAAATGCAAGTAACGCTCGATGAGAGCGATGACATATTTTACGAATTCCAAACGTTTGAAGATGTCATCCAGCTCGCTCATCGCCTGCATGCGGTCGGTTGCCTCGACGGCACGCTTTATTCCTATCAAGGCCGCTTTTACTTGCATGTTCCCGAAGAGCCCCCAATTCCGCTCGACAACTTTGTCGCCTTGCTGGCCGAGTTTGGCAACCCGGCTACGATAACGATACATCGTGTGCAAGAATATGGGAAGCGGCTGATTGAACGCCGCGCGATCGAACAGCTCGTTCGTTATTTCCGCGCCAATTAAAGGTATAGAAAGGCTCCTTGAAATGGACAAGGAGTCTATTTTTTTGCGCCAACTGTTCGACGCCGCTTCGCCATTTTTCCTTTGCATCCGGCCACAGAAGGTGTATACTATGACATGAAAGGCGACAAATTACTATAGCGAGCTTATAGGAGGTTTACGTATGGCAGCCGATAAGCATACGGAAGAGAAAGAACAACAATACGACGTGCTGGCGTCGACACAAATTGTTATACATAGAGCGTTGGAAAAGCTCGGCTACCCGGAAGAAGTGTATGAGCTGTTAAAAGAGCCGATCCGCGTGTTGACAGTCCGCATTCCGGTGCGCATGGACGACGGGTCGGTGAAAATTTTTACCGGCTACCGCGCGCAGCATAACGATGCGGTCGGTCCGACGAAAGGCGGCGTGCGTTTCCATCCTGATGTGACGGAACGAGAAGTGAAAGCGCTGTCGATTTGGATGAGCTTAAAGTGCGGCATCGTTGACTTGCCATACGGCGGCGGCAAAGGCGGCATCGTCTGCGACCCGCGCACGATGTCGTTCCGCGAGCTCGAGCGGCTAAGCCGCGGCTACGTGCGCGCCATCAGCCAAATCGTCGGACCGACAAAAGACATTCCGGCGCCGGATGTGTTTACGAACTCGCAAATTATGGCGTGGATGATGGATGAGTACAGCCGAATTCGCGAGTTTGATTCGCCAGGGTTTATCACCGGGAAGCCGCTTGTCCTCGGCGGTTCGCACGGCCGGGAAACAGCGACGGCCAAAGGAGTGACCATTTGCATCCGCGAGGCGGCGAAAAAACGCGGCTTGTCGCTCAAGGGAGCGCGCGTCGTCGTTCAAGGGTTCGGCAACGCTGGCAGCTATTTGGCCAAATTTATGCACGACGCCGGGGCGAAAGTCGTCGGCATTTCCGATGTGTACGGCGCGCTGTACGACCCGAACGGGCTCGACATCGACTATTTGCTTGAACGGCGCGACAGCTTTGGCACGGTGACGAAGCTGTTTAAAAATACGATTTCGAATCAAGAGCTGCTTGAGCTCGATTGCGATATTTTGGTGCCGGCGGCCATCGAAAACCAAATTACGGCCGAAAACGCTCCGCGCATTAAGGCGAGCATCGTCGTCGAGGCGGCGAACGGGCCGACGACGCTTGAGGCGACGGAAATTTTGACGCAGCGCGGCATTTTGCTCGTTCCGGACGTGCTTGCAAGCGCTGGGGGCGTGACTGTGTCGTACTTCGAATGGGTGCAAAACAACCAAGGTTACTATTGGACGGAAGAAGAAGTGGAACAGCGGCTTGAAAAAGTGATGGTCAAAGCGTTCAACAACGTGTATGAAATGGCGCAGACGCGCCGCGTCGACATGCGCCTTGCCGCCTACATGGTCGGCGTCCGCAAAATGGCGGAAGCGTGCCGGTTCCGCGGCTGGGTGTGAGGCGAGCAAGCGCCGATGTTTGCAAGCTTTGGTGAAATCCCCTATCATAAGATAGGGGATTTTTTGCTTCATGCGAGGTGGCAAAAACGATGAAAGAGGAGAAAATCATTATTGTCGGCGGCGGTCCGTGCGGGCTGGCGGCGGCGATTGCTTTGCAAGACGCAGGATTTTCGCCGCTGGTGATCGAGAAAGGAAACATCGTCCATTCGATTTACCGTTTTCCGACGCATCAGACGTTTTTCAGCACGAGCGACCGGTTGGAGATCGGCGGCGTGCCGTTTATCACGGAAAACCGGAAGCCGACGCGAAATCAAGCGCTCGCTTATTACCGGGAAGTCGTGGTTCGCAAGCAAGTGCGCGTCAATACGTTTGAAGAAGTGAAAACCGTCAAGCCGCAGGAAGATGGAGCATTTCTTATTGAAACGACAAAAGGGACGTACCGCGCGCAGTACGTCGTCATCGCCACCGGCTATTACGACCATCCAAACTATATGAACGTGCCGGGGGAAGAGCTGCCGAAAGTGATGCATTACTTTAAAGAAGCGCATCCGTACTTCAACACCGACTGCGTTGTCATCGGCGGGAAAAACTCGAGCGTCGACGCGGCGATGGAGCTTGTGAAAGCTGGGGCGCGCGTGACAGTGCTGTATCGCGGCAACGAGTATTCGAAAAGCATTAAGCCGTGGATTTTGCCGGAGTTTGACTCTCTTGTGAAGAAAGGCGTCATCCGCATGGAGTTTCGCGCACATGTGAAAGCAATTACCGAAGATGCGGTCGTGTATGAAGTGGACGGGGAAACGAAAACAATCAAAAACGACTTTGTGTTTGCCATGACCGGCTACCATCCGGATCATCGCTTCTTGATGAACATCGGGGTGCAGATCGACCCGGAAAGCGGCCGGCCGCATTATGATTCAGAGACGATGGAAACAAACGTGCCGGGGGTGTTTATCGCCGGGGTGATCGCCGCTGGCAACGATGCGAATGAAATTTTTATCGAAAACGGCCGCTTCCATGGAGACGCTATTGCCGCCTGCATCGCCAAGCGCGAACGGGAGGGGTCGGCCAAGCAGCTGCAGTAGCGCTTCTTGGCCAATACATCGACTGGGCATATGACGGCATGCCCTCCTCGAACAATGAACGCCTTGCGGGCAAATGACATTTGCCCGCCGGCGTTCTTGTTCGAGGGAAGAGGCAGAAAAGCGTGTGTTCAGCCATACCATTCTTTGTTTTTTAGTAAAATAATGGATAATCAACATTCGTGTAATGATGCTAAAGCGAGAAAGCGAGGGTGGCTTGCGTGACGAAACGGAAAGTGGTGCTCCTGACAACCGGCGGCACGATTGCGAGCAAGCGAAACGAACGCTCCGGCCGCCTGCGGGCCGGGGCGCTAAGCGGTGAAGAACTTGCGGCGATGTGCCATTTGCCGAAAGAAATTGAAATCATCGTGGAAAGCGTATTTCAATTGCCAAGCATGCATTTGACGTTTTCGCATTGGCTTGAGCTGAAAAAACGGATTGAGGCGCATTTCACCGATCCATCCGTTGATGGCATCGTCGTCACTCACGGAACCGATGCGCTCGAAGAAACGGCCTATTTCCTTGATTTGACGATCGATGACCCGCGGACGATCGTCGTCACCGGTTCGCAGCGGGCGCCGTCTGATTTGGGCAGCGATGTGTACATCAACATCCGCCATGCCATTTACGCCGCGTGCGCCGAGTCGTTGCGTGGGGCGGGGGCGGTCGTTGTGTTCAATGAACGCATTTTTGCCGCGAAATACGTGAAAAAAGAACACGCCTCGAACATTCAAGGATTCAACGCTTTCGGCTTCGGCTATTTAGGCATCATTGACAACGATGAGGTGTACGTGTACCAAAAGCCGATCCGACGCGAATATTACAAGCTTGTGCGCCCGCTTCCGCCGGTGGACATTGTGAAATGCTACTTGGAGGCGGACGGCAAGTTCATTAAAGCGGCTCGAGAAAGCGGCGTCGCTGGCATTGTGCTCGAAGGGGTCGGCCGCGGGCAAGTGGCGCCAAAAATGGTCGATGAAATCGTCAAAGCCATCGAAGCGGGGATTAAAGTCGTTGTGACGACGAGCGCCGAGGAAGGGGCGGTGTATACAACGTACGATTACCCCGGCAGCGCCTACGATTTGCATAAGAAAGGGGTTATTCTTGGCAGCGACTACGATGCGAAAAAGGCGCGCATCAAGCTCGCTGTCGCTCTTGCTGCCGACGCCGCCGTTGATGGCTTGTTCGCTTATTAGGCAACAAGCGGCCCAGCAATTCCTCTTTTTTTCTCCCCTGTTTCGTGGTACGATGAAGTTAAAAATGCCAAAGAAACGGGGATCGAGGATGTTTTCGTTGATTTCCGCCGGCGTCGCCCCCGGGGTGGCGCTGCTTAGTTATTTTTATTTAAAGGACGAGTATGAGGCTGAGCCGCTTTCGTTTGTGTTGCGCATGTTTTTGTTCGGCGTCTTGCTTGTGTTTCCGATCATGTTCATCCAATACGTGCTGGCGGCAGAAGGGATCGTCACGTCGCCGGCAGCCGAGGCGTTTCTTTCCGCTGCGCTCCTTGAGGAGTTTGTCAAATGGTTTGTCGTTTATTTTTTTGTGTATGACCACGACGAATTTGACGAGCCGTATGACGGCATTGTGTACAGCGCCAGCGTCTCGCTTGGGTTCGCGACGCTGGAAAACATTTTGTACTTGTTGGCCAACGGAGTGGAGACGGCCATTGCCCGTGCGCTTTTGCCGGTGTCCAGTCATGCGCTCTTTTCCGTCATCATGGGGTTTTATTTCGGCAAGGCGAAGTTTGCCGTAAAAAAGCGCCGCTATTATTTATGGGCGTCGTTTTTGTTGCCGTTTTTCCTTCATGGCGTCTATGACTGGCTGTTGCTCGCCAAAGAGCGATGGGGCTATTACATGGGGTTGTTTATGCTCGCCTTATGGTGGGCGGCGTTGCGCAAAGTAAAACAAGCGAAAGGATACGCCCGCCCTCAAGCGGTGCCGCCTGTGAAAAGCCAAGCGTAAAAGCTTTGGCTTTTTCTTTTTTTCGCATAAAAAAGGGAAACGGAAGGAAAATAGGGGTAAAAACGGTGAGTGTTGACGGGAGGTTCACATATGGCAAGAAAATGGGTTCTATTCATCGCATTGGCTGTTTGGACGTGCATTTACCCATCAGGCCATGCTTTCGCGTTTTCCCCGCAAGTGATTCAGCGTGGAGCAGTTGGCGATGATGTCATTGAACTGCAGGCGCGGCTGCAATACCTTGGGTTTTACAACGGCAAAATTGACGGCGTGTTTGGCTGGCGAACGTATTGGGCGCTGCGCAATTTCCAATACGAATACGGCTTGCCGGTCGATGGACTAGCCGGATCGGAGACGAAACGGAAGCTTGTGAACGCTTCAAAATATTACGAGCAGTTTGTGAAAGAGCAAATCCGCCAAGGAAACGATTTCACCCATTACGGCGGCATTCCGCTCAGCCAGCAGGTGAAAAAACGCGGCGGAGGATCGTCGCGGGCAGCGAAAACGACGGCGTCGAACGTGCCGAAAGGGTTTTCGCAAAACGATATTCGGCTGATGGCAAACGCCGTTTACGGGGAAGCGCGCGGGGAGCCGTACATCGGACAAGTGGCGGTTGCCGCCGTTATTTTAAATCGGCTGGAGCATCCGTCGTTTCCGGATACGGTCGCCGGGGTGATCTTTCAGCCAGGCGCGTTTACCGCGGTCGCCGATGGGCAAATTTGGCTGACGCCGAATGAAACGGCGAAAAAAGCGGTGCTTGATGCGATCAACGGCTGGGACCCAACCGGCGGAGCGATTTACTACTTTAACCCAGCCACGGCGACGAGCGCTTGGATTTGGAGCCGCCCGCAAATCAAGCGGATTGGAAACCATATTTTTTGCAAATAAAAGGAGGGAGACGAGATGGTGCGAAACTTACTGATTGCAGCGCTTGTCGTCGCTGTCGTCGGCACTGGTTACTGGGGCTACCGGGAGCATCAGGAAAAAAACGCGATCTTAATTCATGCGGAAAACAATTACCAGCGCGCGTTCCACGATTTGGCCTACCAGATCGATTTGCTGCATGACAAGCTTGGAGCGACGCTGGCGATGAATTCGCACGCCTCATTGTCGCCGGCGCTCGCCGAAGTGTGGAAAATCGCATCTGAAGCCCATTCCGATGTCGGCCAACTGCCGCTGTCGCTTTTGCCGTTTAACAAGACGCAAGAGTTTTTATCGAAAATCGGCGAGTTCAGCTACCGGACGGCCGTGCGCGATTTGGAAAAAGAGCCGTTGACCGAAGAAGAGCACAAGACGCTCGAGGCGCTGTACAAAAGCGCCGGCGCGATCCGCCAAGAATTGCGCAACGTGCAGCATTTAGTGCTGGAAAACAATTTGCGCTGGATGGACGTCGAACTGGCGCTGGCGACGAACGACGAGAAAGGCGACAACATCATTATTGACGGCTTAAAAGCGGTGGAGAAAAATGTTGATACATTCTCAAGTTCGTCCGAGTTCGGCCCGTCGTTCATCGGCCTCGCCAACGAGGAAAAAGGCTTTGTCCGCGCGAAAGGGCGCCCGATTTCCAAAGACGAGGCGAAACGGATCGCCCGCGAGTTTCTCGGCTTAAAAGGAACAGAGAAAATCAAGGTGACGGACAG
Source organism: Geobacillus sp. CCR (assembly GCF_052906625.1). Classification (NCBI taxonomy): domain Bacteria; kingdom Bacillati; phylum Bacillota; class Bacilli; order Caryophanales; family Anoxybacillaceae; genus Geobacillus; species Geobacillus sp. CCR. The sequence continues at coordinate 17,557 of NZ_JBREBQ010000015.1, forward strand.
CGGCAATGGGGCGGATGAGCGTTTTTACAGTTTAACGATTCACGATCCGAAAACAAAGGGCGACATTTATATGGATGTGACGAAAAACGGCGGATATCCGATTTGGGCGTTAAACAGCCGGCCAATCGGCAAGCCGAAGGTCAGCTTGCATGAGGCGGCCAACCGTGGGATGGCGTTTTTGCGACGGCATCAATTCACCGGCTTTGAGTTGTACGACAGCACGCAATACGATAATGTCGCCATGCTGACGTTTGTCAAAAGCGAAAACGGCGTCCGCATTTACCCGGAAGCGATCCAAATGAAAGTGGCGCTTGACAACGGCCATGTCGTCGGCTTTACGGCGCGCGACTATTTGTCATCGTCCATTCCGCGTCCGTTGCCCAAACCGACGCTCACCGTCGAGGCGGCGAAGAAAAAGTTAAACCCACATTTGAAAGTGATGGAAGAGCGCCAGGCGGTCATTATGAACGATTTGCAAAAACCGGTGCTTTGCTATGAGTTTTTAGGAACGCTTGGCGATGAAACGTATCAACTGTTCATTAACGCCGCAACCGGCCTTGAAGAAAAAGTCGAGAAGCTCGAAAGCGTGGAGCCGAATTACAGATGAAAACAAGGGAGGAAAAGCTGGCGCTGTCGGCTTTTCCTCTTTTTTTGGTCAAAGGCAGTCGGGCGGTATGGTATAATCGTCATGGGACATCATGCGGGTCAGCGAAACGATCGCCGGTTCGGCAGCTGACTGAAAAGGAGAAAAGGAAACATGATGATCAAAATCGGAGATTCGATCCGGCTTGAGCCGTCGGACGGCTCAGCGCGGCAATACCGAAGCAAAGCGCTCGCTGTTGCTGACGGGGCGGTTCATATCAGCTATCCGATCGATGAACAGAGCGGAAAAACCGTCTATTTGTTGAACGGGATGCAGTTTAAAGCGACTTTTGTCGGGCAAGACGGCGGTTTATACATGTTTGATACCGAAGTGAAGGGGAAAATCCGCGATCCGTTGCCGATGGTCGTCTTGGCTTACCCGGGCGAGGAATACGTCGTGCGCATCCAGCGCCGCCGTTATGTACGGGTGAAAGCCAATGTCGATGCGGCCGTCCATCCGTCTGACAGCGAGTTCGCTCCGTTTGTGACGATGACGGTGGATATCAGCGCCGGCGGTGCCGCCCTCCTTGTGCCGCCGGCGCACGCTCCGCTTCTTCGCCCCGGCATGGCGGTCGAGCTTTGGCTCGTGTTGGCGATGCGCTCCGGCGAATACCATTACGTGCAAACGAAGGCGTCGATTGTGCGCATGGCTGATGACGAACGCGGCATGGCGAAAATGTCGGTGGAGTTCACAAACCTCGCCCCCCAAGACCGCGTTCGGCTCATTCGCTACAGCTTTGAACGGCAGCTTGAGGAGAGAAAATGGGAGAACGAACAGAATAAATGAGCTGGGCGCGTGGAATACTGCTAGAAAAAATGGGAAAGCAGGAGGCTTGCGCCATGAAACGGATCGAACAGCTGTTGTGGAAGCTTGTCGTCATCCAGACGATTTGCCTGTTGATCGCCCAATGGCTTGTGTTGTACACGCCAGCGGCGTTGTATATCGGCAAGGTGTATGAATACGAAGGTGTAGCCAAGCCAGAAAAAACGAAAACAGTTGAAACGGCCGTCGACCGTTGACGGCGGATATGGTACAATGAACATGGAGACATGCAGGGTTTTCCTGCATTTTTCTTTGTGCACTCATCAAGCGATTTTCGGTAAAGCTAGGAGGAAATGATGAAACGACGAATCAGCATCGCAATCGACGGACCCGCCGCGGCGGGGAAAAGCACGGTCGCCAAACGGATCGCTGAGCGGCTTTCCTACGTATACATCGATACCGGCGCCATGTATCGCGCGCTGACGTACCGGGCGCTTGCATGCGGCGTCGACATCCATGATGAGCAGGCGCTCCTGTCGCTGCTTCGCGATACATCGATTGAGTTGAAACCGTCGCCGCATGGACAGATCGTCCTAGTCAATGGCGACGATGTGACCGACATCATCCGCGGTGAGGCGGTGACGAATGCGGTGTCGCTTGTTGCGAAGCATCCGCTTGTGCGCGAGGAGATGGTCGCCCGCCAACGTGCCTTGGCGGAAGGGGGCGGCGTCGTCATGGACGGGCGCGATATCGGAACGCATGTGCTGCCGAACGCCGAAGTAAAAATTTTCCTGAAAGCTTCGGTCGAGGAGCGGGCGCGGCGCCGGCATGAGGAAAATCTCGCGCGCGGCTTTCCATCCGATCTTGAAAAGCTGAAAGAAGAGATCGCCCGCCGCGACCGGCTCGATTCGGAACGGGAGACAGCGCCGCTTCGCAAGGCGCCGGATGCGGTGGAAATCGATACGACATCGCTGTCGGTTGAGGAAGTGGTGGAGCGGATTATGGAGATTGTCAACGAAAGGATTGGATGACGGTGGACTTTTATTCATTCGCCAAGGGGATCGTCAAGGGAGTGCTCACCCCTTTTTACCGCATTCAAACGATCGGGATTGAACAATTTCCAAAGGAAGGCGGCGTGCTTCTTTGCGCCAACCATATCAGCAACCTAGATCCGCCGGTCATCGGCATTACGGCGCCGCGGCCGATTCGGTTTATGGCGAAAGAAGAGCTGTTTCGTGCTCCGGTCGTGAAAACGCTCGTCAAAAGCTTGCATGCCTTTCCGGTCAAGCGCGGCATGAACGACCGCCAGGCGCTGCGCACGGGGCTTGAGGTGCTGAAGCAAGGCGAAGTGCTCGGCATTTTTCCGGAAGGGACGCGCAGCAAAGACGGCCGGCTGAAAAAGGCGCTGCCCGGCGTTGGCTTTTTCGCTTTGCGCACCGAGGCCGCCGTTGTCCCGTGCGCCATTGTCGGCCCGTACCGTCCGTTTGTGCCGCTTAAGGTTGTGTACGGAGCGCCGATCGATATGGCGCCGCTGCGCGCGCGGAAAGCGAGCCCGGAAGAAGCGGCCGATTACATTATGGATCATATCCGCCGGCTGCTGGAAGAGCATCAGCGAGCATGAAAGGAATATGCTGTTCGAGGCATCCCTTCCGCCGCCTCAATGAGCATTATAGTACATGTTGATTGAGAAAATATGGTATACTAACTAGAAAAGCGTCCTTATTTTGCCGACAGCCGGCCGCGGCCTCGGCGCGAGGCGCGCTTTTGACAGTTGTCAGTCGATGAAGGAGGGTTTTTGCGATGACAGAAGAGATGAATGTGCAAGTCAATGTGTATGAAGTGGGCGATATCGTCCGCGGCAAAGTGGTGAAGCTTGAGGACAAGCAAGTGCTGGTCGAGGTGGAAAACAGCAAGCAAAGCGGCATCATTCCGATCAGCGAGCTGTCGAACTTGCATATTGAAAAACCGAGCGATGCCGTCACTGTCGGCGATGAAGTGACGGCCAAAGTCAAAAAAGTGGAAGAAGGAAAAGACGGGGAAGAAGGGTTGCTCATTTTATCGAAAAGAGCGGTGGACGCCGAGCGGGCGTGGGAAGATCTTGAGCGCAAATTTGCAAGCGGCGAAACATTTGAAACAGTCATTAAAGACATCGTCAAAGGCGGTCTTGTCGCCGATGTCGGAGTGCGCGGCTTCATCCCGGCGTCGCTTGTCGAACCGCATTACGTCGAAGATTTTTCCGATTATAAAGGAAAAACGCTCGCCGTGAAAGTCGTCGAGCTTGACCGCGAGAAAAACCGCGTCATTTTGTCGCATCGGGCGGTCGTTGAGGAAGAACAAGCGCGGCAGCAAAAAGAACTGCTCTCCCGCCTTGAGCCGGGGCAAGTGTTGGATGGCGTCGTCCGCCGCATTGCCGATTTCGGCGTCTTTGTCGATGTCGGCGGGTTTGATGGGCTCGTACATATTTCCCAGCTTTCCCATACGCGCGTCGCTCATCCGTCGGAAGTGGTGAAAGAAGGCGATGCGGTGAAAGTGAAAGTGTTGGCTGTCGACCCGGAACAAGGCCGCCTGTCGCTGTCGATCAAAGAAGCGCTGCCGGGCCCATGGGAAGGCCTCGGCGAAAAAGTGAAACCGGGTGATGTCGTCACCGGGACGGTGAAACGGCTCGCTTCATTCGGCGCGTTTGTGGAAGTCTTCCCAGGCGTCGAAGGATTGGTGCATGTGTCGCAAATCGCCAACCGCCGCATCGGCTCGCCGCATGAAGTGCTGAAAGAAGGCGACGTGGTGAAGGCGAAAGTGCTCGACGTCAACGAAGCGGATCACCGCCTTTCCCTCAGCATCCGCGCGCTGCTTGAGGAAGAGGCGGCCGCGCCGGCCGAGGATTACAGCCAATACACAAGAACGTCGGAAACGCGCGGCTTTCAGCTCGGCGAAGTGATTGGCGAGCAGCTGAAAAAATTGAAATGACGAACTGTGAAGCAACCCCATTTTGGTGGCAGCCGCCATCAAGGTGGGGTTTTTTGTTTAGCCAAAAGTTGATGCCTTGTTCTATCTAGTTGAACCTGCCATCAACAGAAGTTGTTTGTTTTGCATCGGGAAGGAGGTTGCGGTAGACTACACCGAAAAACGAATGTTCAATCTTTAAGGAAGATCCTTGACACATAGAGGAGAATAGACCATTTTTCGTTCGAAATCGTTTTTTCGCCGTAAACGAAAGCTAGCCGTCCTTATTGGCGCGGCTAGCTTTTCATCATTGGCAATGGAAATGCCGTTTTTTTGGAATCAAACGAACAGAGTGGTTGTAGAGAAAGGCCTTTCGTCATTTTTAGTGCTCGTTCCGTTCCCGCGCTTCCTCCGGCGTGTCGAGCCGAGCCGCTCCTTTATAGGAGAGGGACTGATCTCGATCTGACTCGACGCGCCGCGATTGCTTCAGCTTTTTTTCCTGTCGATCTTTTCCCATTTCGCCATGGCTCCTTTCTGCTTCGGTACAGCGATCATTTTTACTATGAACGAATGCTGTTTTTTCTATACGGGAATGAACGTTCATAAAAGATGACATAATGAACATAATAAGGAGTGGAAAAGATGGAAGGAGCTTATTTTTATTTCTTTTTTTGGGCGTTATGGATTGCAGCGACATTTTTGATGAAAAAGACCGTCGAGCGGACGAAGCTGGCTGCATTTTCGCTTTTCATGATCAGTTCGGCCTCGATGACGGTGAAGATCAGTCCCATTCATATGGCGGCGTCCTTTTTTGTGCTTTTTTTCTCCTCTTGTTACGTGGCGGTCACACAGCGGCCATGCGGATGGCTGCGGATGGCGCTGTCAGCGTCCGGCTTGGCGTTTGCCTATGCCGCTTTTCGTCTGCTTGCCTTGTTTGATCCGGTCTGGATTTGGCTTGATGGCCAATGGATGCTTGGCTGGTGGATGGCCTTGATCAGCAGTCTGTTCCACCGCCGCATATCCGCCCGCCTTCTTTGTCTGGCGCTCGGCGGCTGTCAAGGGGAAGTGGTGTACGCCATGTCCATCTTGCGCATGGCGCCGGGTTATGTGCTTGGGTCGTTTTCCTTTTTGGATGCGCTCGCCATTAGCGCATCATCTTTGCTCGTTTGGGAATCGATCCGCTTCTTCTCGCTGCAGCTTGAGGAAAAACGGCCTGTAAGGAGGACGAGGCAGCCGTGAACGAATACACGTTTCCGATTTTATACGGTGTTGCCGCTGGGGTGTTGACGCGGATTTATTTGTTGCGCACCGATTACCGGCAATACCCGACGTATTTGCACGGTCGGACAATCCATATCGCCTTAGGGGCCATTGCCGCCGGCTTGGGAACGGTCGCCGTGCCGGCGATTATGGAAAAAGAGTTCGCAGCGATCACGTTTTTGGCCTTGGCCGCCTCACAATTTCGCGACGTACGCAATATGGAGCGCAATACGTTGAACGAGTTGGATCAGTATGAGCTGGTGCCGAGAGGAAAAACATACATCGAAGGCATCGCGATTGTGTTTGAAGGGCGGAACTATTTAGTCATTTTCGTCTCCTTTTTATCGACGCTCTTTTATTTAGTATGGGACATTTGGGCCGCGCTTGCCGCCAGTATCATCGGCCTTATGACGGCGCGGCGGTTTATGAGCGGAAGCCGGCTGAAAGACATTGCCGAGGTCCAATATGTCAAGCCGCATTTTGAAGGGGCAGGGCTGTATGTTGACAACATCTATATCATGAACATCGGCTTGCCGGCGCGGCGCGAAGAAATTTTGCGCTATGGAATGGGGTTTATTTTAACGCCGAAAAATTTCAACGCCCGCACGACGATCGCCAATCTTGGGCAGCGGCAGGCGATTTTGCATGATGTATCGACCGCCCTCGGCATTTACCGCGACTCGGGAACGCCGGCGCTCGTGCCGCTCGCCAAGCGCGATTTGAATGACGGACGCGTCGGCATTTTTATTTTGCCGCAAGTCGAGGATGTCGAGAAGGCGAAGGCTGTCATCGAAAACGTGCCGGTGCTTGAGAGCGCCATCCGCATGCCGAAGAAACGGCGTTGGAAGCGGAAGGGGTGGAGCGGCGATGACGCATGAAAAAATAATTTTGGCCGTCATTACGATGAACGGCGGGCGCGTCGCCGGCGGTGCGCCGATCTTTATTTGCCAAACGAAAGAGGAAATGGAACAGATCGCCGCGAATTTAGAGGCGATTTTGGATGGCATCGCCCATGAAGTGGGCGAGGGGCTTCTTATTATCGTCAAACATTAGTTGTTGAGCGTTTCGCTTTTTGATAAAATAAAGCAGTTGTAGCCTACCCTGGTTCATCGCTAAAAGATGCACTTGATTGGTAAAAAGTCATTTCCTTCCTAGCCTCGCAGTCAAGTGCCCTTGGCGTTGATGGACCGATGCCCTTCCGAAAAGGGCGTTTTTTTTCAGCGACAAAGGTAAGGAGAAAACGAAGATAAAGGGTGGTAGCATGGCAAATCCAGTCGTGGCCATTGTCGGCCGTCCAAATGTAGGAAAATCGACGATTTTCAACCGCATTGTCGGGGAACGCATTTCCATCGTCGAAGACGTGCCTGGAGTGACGCGCGACCGCATTTACAGCCGAGCCGAATGGCTGAACCATTCGTTTTATTTGATCGATACCGGCGGCATTGACATTGGCGACGAGCCGCTGCTTGTGCAAATTCGCCAGCAGGCGGAAATCGCCATCGATGAGGCGGATGTCATCATCTTTATGACGAACGGCCGGGACGGTGTGACTGCGGCTGATGAAGAGGTGGCCAAGCTGCTCCGCCGGTCGAATAAGCCGGTTGTGCTCGCGGTGAACAAAATCGACAATCCGGAAATGCGTGATTTGATTTACGACTTTTACGCTCTGGGCTTTGGGGAGCCGTATCCGATTTCCGGAGCTCATGGGACAGGGCTTGGCGATTTGCTTGATGCTGTTGTCCGTCATTTTCCAAAGGGCGGTGGACAAGAGTATGAAGAAGACGTCATTAAGTTTTGCCTCATTGGCCGGCCGAATGTCGGCAAATCGTCGCTTGTCAACGCCATTTTAGGTGAGGAGCGGGTCATCGTCAGCGACATCGCCGGTACGACGAGGGACGCCGTCGACACCTCGTTTGTGCGCGAAGGGCAGGAATATGTTATCATTGATACGGCAGGGATGCGCAAACGAGGAAAAATTTACGAAAGCACGGAAAAATATAGCGTCTTGCGCGCGTTAAGGGCCATTGAGCGCTCGGACGTCGTGCTTGTTGTGTTAAACGCTGAGGAAGGCATCATCGAGCAGGACAAAAAAATCGCCGGATACGCGCATGAAGCGGGTCGCGGTGTCATTCTTATCGTCAATAAATGGGATGCGATTGAAAAGGACGACAAAACGATGGTCGAATTTGAGCGGAAGATTCGCGATCATTTTCCGTTTTTGGACTATGCGCCGATTTTGTTCGTATCGGCGAAAACGAAGCAGCGGCTGCATAAGCTCTTGCCGCTCGTCCGGCTTGTGAGCGACAATCATGCGATGCGCGTCCAGACAAATGTGCTCAATGAAGTCATCATGGATGCGGTGGCGATGAATCCGACGCCGACGCATAACGGGCGGCGTCTGAAAGTTTATTACATGACGCAAGTCGCCGTCAAACCGCCGACGTTTGTCGCGTTTGTCAACGACCCGGAACTGATGCATTTTTCATATGAACGGTTTTTGGAAAACCGCATCCGCGATGCATTCGGTTTTGAAGGCACGCCGATTAAAATCATCGCCCGCCCGCGGAAATAAGAAAAGCGGAGGCCGCGCGCCAAGCTCCCGAGGCAAAATGTTCTCCGCGCCGAGAAGTGCTTGCACTTCGAGGGCGGAGGTTATTTTGCGGAAGGGAGCTAGCGGCCGCAGCTAGACAGGAAGAAAAGCGGAGGCCGCGCGCCCATCGGCGATACGCGTTGCGAGGCCGGCGAAGAGGCTCGAACCAAGGAAAGCTTGGTTCTGTGTGGGTGGTGTCACAGGAGCGTAAGCCATGTGTCGCCGCCGCGAAAGTCGGACGAACAGGAGCGAAGAGGCGGCGCGATTGCTATTTTTCAAGGTTGCGACAATCGGATAAAGGAAGTGGAAAACGATGGAGAACATCGCCGTATTGGGGGCTGGAAGCTGGGGAACGGCGTTGGCGCTCGTGCTGGCTGACAATGGGCACCACGTCCGGCTCTGGGGTCATCGGACCGAGCAGATCAGCGAAATCAACGAAAAGCGGACAAATGAAAAATATTTGCCAGGCGTTCGCCTGCCGGACGCCATTATCGGCTATGACGACCTTTGCGCTGCGCTTGACGGCGTTGCGATCGTTGTGCTCGCCGTGCCGACTAAAGCGATCCGCTCGGTGCTTGCGGACGTGCGCGCCTGCTTGGCCAAGCCGATCACCATTGTTGCCGTCAGCAAAGGAATCGAACCAGGGACGCATAAGCGGGTGTCGGAAATGGTCGCCGAGGAAATGGGGGAATGGCTTGCAGATGTTGTCGTTCTCTCCGGGCCGAGCCATGCCGAGGAAGTCGTGCTCCGCCACCCGACGACCGTGGCGGTATCGTCGCCAAATATGGAAGCGGCGCGCCGCATTCAAGACATCTTTATGAACCATCACTATTTTCGCGTGTATACGAACCCGGATTTAATCGGCGTCGAAGTCGGCGGGGCGCTGAAAAATATCATCGCCTTGGCCGCTGGAATCAGCGACGGGCTTGGCTATGGGGATAACGCCAAAGCGGCCCTCATCACGCGCGGGCTCGCCGAGATTGCCCGCCTCGGCTGCGCCCTCGGCGCTAATCCGTTGACATTCGCTGGTTTGACGGGAGTCGGCGATTTGATTGTCACGTGCACGAGCGTCCATTCCCGCAACTGGAGGGCCGGCTACATGCTCGGCCAAGGAAAAAAGCTGGACGAGGTGCTTGAGAGCATGGGGATGGTCGTCGAAGGGGTGCGAACGACAAAAGCCGCCTATGAGCTGGCGAAAGAGCTTGGTGTGAAGATGCCGATCACCGAAGCTCTCTATGACGTATTGTTTGCGGGAAAAGACCCGAAAGAGGCGGTCGATTCGCTCATGGCGCGCGGAAAAAAAGAGGAAATGGATGACTTAAACAACATTTTTGCCGAACAAGAATGATGAAAATAGGCCAATGGCGGTACAAGTCGTCTTCGTTCTGCATACAATATGGCGAACCATCATCGGCTTGAGCTTCCGGAAGGGTATGAGGGGATGCTGAAGTAAAGAAAGCCCCGCTTTACTTCAGCTTTTTTTTTGCCAATGCTATAATTATAGTTGTCGAAAAAAGGAGGAGCGTCCATGTCACCGGCGTTAGCGAAAATGTGGATCGCCATCGCCTCGATGGTGTTTATGTTTATTTCCGTCGGCTTCATTTACTTAAGCCGCTACAAAGTCAAGATGAAATGGCTTCGCTTTCTGTTGGCGCTCGTCGCCTACATTCTTTTGATTTTCGCCGGCATCATCATCATTTTCGTCGTATTCAGCGGACCGACACCGCAATAGGCAAAAAGGTGGGAAAGATGAAACGAATCGCTCGCTTGTTGTTGTCATGTATATGTTTGGCGCTGCTTTCCGGCTGCTTGTATCCACAAGAGCGGCTGAAACAAAACCAAATTCCTTACAAAGACCAAGTGGCGGCCGTCCAATCGGCGGTGGATGAGTACCGGAAGGCGACCGGCGGGCTTCTGCCGATTAAAACACGCGACATGAACACGCCGATGTATTTGAAGTATCCAGTCGATTTTCAAAAGCTCGTTCCCCGCTATATGCAGGAGCCGCCGGGAAACGCCTATGAAAGCGGGGGCGTCTTCCAGTATATGATCATCGATGCGGAAACGAACCCGACGGTCAAGCTGCTTGATCTGCGCTTAGCCGAACGCATCCGTGATCTGAAGCTGCGGCTTAGCATGTACACGGACAAGCATAAATATCCGCCGTTTCAAGACGTCGTTGCGCCGGGCGTATTTACGCTCGATTACAAAAAGCTCGGCTATAAAGAGCCGCCTTATGTCGTCAGCCCGTTTTCCGGCAACAACTTGCCGTTTGTCATCGACGGGAATGGAGAAATTTACATTGACTACCGTTCTGATTTGTATGCGGCGTTGAAAAAATATCCGCACCACTACAAGCCGGGTGACGATATTCGCCCGATTTTGACCGACCATTCGCTGTTTGTGCCGGCGTATTCGTTGCCCTATACGATCGACGCCAAGACGAATGAACCGATTTTTTTTACAAAATGAGTCATCTTCCCTTCTCTAGGAAAATACATTCTAGAGAAGGGATTTTTTCTATTTTAGTCATAACCGAATCGGACAACATCATATGCATATAGTGTCCGACTATGCTAGCTCATTCCACTGTTTCTTATAACGACCGAAGGACTGGAGGGGAGTTATTTGGAAAAGGTCGATATTTTTAAAGATATCGCCGAGCGGACCGGCGGCGACATTTATTTAGGGGTCGTCGGCGCCGTCCGCACCGGAAAATCGACGTTTATTAAACGGTTTATGGAGTTGGTCGTGATTCCGAACATTAAAAACGAAGCCGATAAAGCGCGCGCCCAAGATGAACTGCCGCAAAGCGCCGCCGGCAAGACGATCATGACGACAGAACCGAAGTTCGTGCCAAACCAGGCGGTGACGGTGAAAGTGGATGAGGGGCTTGAAGTCAACATCCGTCTTGTCGACTGCGTCGGCTACGCCGTGCCCGGCGCAAAAGGGTATGAAGACGAAAACGGGCCGCGGATGATCCACACGCCTTGGTATGAAGAGCCGATCCCGTTCCAAGAGGCGGCGGAAATCGGGACAAGAAAAGTCATCCAAGAACATTCGACGATTGGAGTCGTCATTACGACGGACGGCACGATCGGGGAAATTCCGCGCCAAGACTATGTCGAAGCGGAAGAACGGGTCATTAGCGAGCTCAAAGAAGTCGGCAAGCCGTTCATTATGATCGTCAACACCGTTCGGCCGCACCATCCGGAAACCGAGGCGCTTCGCCGCGAGCTCGCCGAAAAGTACGACATTCCGGTGCTCGCCATGAGCGTGGAAAGCATGCGCGAAGCCGACGTGTATAACGTGCTTCGTGAAGCATTATATGAATTCCCGGTGCTTGAAGTGAACGTCAACTTGCCGAGCTGGGTGATGGTGCTGCGCGAAGATCATTGGCTGCGCGAAAGCTATCAAGAAGCGGTGCGCGACACCGTCAAAGACATCAAACGGCTGCGCGACGTCGACCGGGTTGTGCAGCAGTTTGCCGAGTACGATTTCATCGAAAAAGCGGCGCTTGCCGGCATCGAAATGGGGCAAGGGATCGCCGAAATTGACTTGTATGCACCGGATGAGCTGTACGATCAAATTTTAAAAGAAATCGTCGGCGTCGAGATTCGCGGCAAAGACCATCTGCTTCAGCTCATGCAAGACTTCGCCCATGCGAAAGCGGAATATGACCAAATCGCCGACGCGCTGAAAATGGTCAAACAAACCGGCTACGGCATCGCTGCGCCCGCTTTGTCTGACATGAGTCTTGACGAACCGGAAATCATCCGCCAAGGGTCGCGCTTTGGCGTCCGTTTGAAAGCTGTGGCGCCGTCGATTCATATGATCAAAGTTGACGTCGAATCGGAGTTTGCACCGATCATTGGCACGGAAAAGCAAAGCGAAGAGCTCGTCCGCTATTTAATGCAAGACTTCGAAGACGATCCGCTGTCGATTTGGAACTCTGACATTTTCGGCCGCTCGCTCAGCTCCATCGTCCGTGAAGGCATCCAAGCAAAACTTGCGCTCATGCCGGAAAACGCCCGCTACAAGCTGAAAGAAACGCTTGAGCGCATCATCAACGAAGGCTCCGGCGGCCTCATCGCGATTATTTTATAGAAAAGCGGAGGCCGCGCGCAAGCTCCCGAGGCAAAATGTTCTCCGCCCGCAGAAGTGCTTGCACTTCGAGGGCGGAGGTTATTTTGCGGAAGGGAGCTAGCGGCCGCAGCTAGACAGAAAGAAAAGCGGAGGCCGCGCGCAAGCTCCCGAGGCAAAATGTTCTCCGCCCGCAGAAGTGCTTGCACTTCGAGGGCGGAGGTTATTTTGCGGAAGGGAGCTAGCGGCTGCAGCTAGACAGAAAGAAAAGCGGAGGCCGCGCGCCAAGCTCCCGACAAGGGAGCTTTTTTTGATGCCATTTTTTCAGTTGCTAAGCGGCAAAGGGAAAAAATCGCCAAAACCCTTGAGAAATCAGGATTGGCACTTGATTATAGGCATGGCGTTATGGTAATCTTTTATCTGAAATCGTTGTTTTGGTGAAATATGCCTAAAATTGGCCGTTTTTGCGAAAAAAGATGTTGAATTTCCGCGGTCAATTGGTTAAGATTAGGCATGTCACCGCCTGTTGGCGGGAAGAAGGCGGCTTTCCTCGCCCTTGGCTTCGTTTGCGCCCGGCGAAAACAGGAGGAGCCCAAACTGTTGGGAAGGGGCTTCAGCCGGCGGCATAGGCGCATCTCCTGCGGACTGTCGCGAGGCAAACATAGAATGATTGGCTGCGCCGGCGCGGCGCGCGGGCCTTCTTGCCGCTGGAATTGGATGTCTATGTATAGAAAAGCAGAAAAGTGTGCACAAATGGTAGTAAACAAGACCAGCCCCTTGGGAGGAGGTGAATGGCATGAACAAAACGGAATTGATCAACGCGGTCGCTGAAACAAGCGGTCTTTCCAAAAAAGATGCGACAAAAGCCGTTGATGCGGTGTTTGATTCGATTACAGAAGCGCTGCGAAAAGGCGATAAAGTGCAATTAATCGGTTTTGGAAACTTTGAAGTGCGCGAGCGCGCCGCCCGGAAAGGACGCAACCCGCAAACGGGCGAAGAAATGGAAATTCCGGCAAGCAAAGTTCCTGCATTCAAACCGGGCAAAGCATTGAAAGATGCCGTCAAGTAAGCCTACATAGCAGGAGCGCAGGAGGGAAGGGCAGGTGATCCACCGGCCCTTCTTTTTTGTTTTTTTTGGCTCCCTATGCTAGAATCGGATTACATGCAGCTTTTATGATGCAGGAGGATGTTGTTTGTATGCCAGAGATCAATTTTGCGCAAATTGAATATGCGGTCCGCCTCATTCTTGAGGCGATCGGGGAAGATCCAAACCGCGAAGGGCTCGTCGATACGCCGAAGAGGGTGGCGAAAATGTACGCCGAGGTGTTCGCTGGGCTGCAGGAAGACCCAAAGCAGCACTTTCAAACCGTATTCAGCGAGGAACATGAGGAGCTTGTGCTCGTCAAAGATATTCCGTTTTATTCGATGTGCGAACACCACTTAGTGCCGTTTTTTGGCGCTGCCCACGTCGCCTATATTCCGCGGGAAGGGAAAGTGACCGGGCTGAGCAAGCTCGCTCGAGCCGTTGAGGCGGTGGCGCGCCGCCCGCAGCTGCAAGAGCGCATCACGGCAACGATCGCTGATTCGATCGTCGAGGCGCTTGAGCCGCATGGGGTGATGGTCGTCGTTGAGGCGGAGCATATGTGCATGACGATGCGCGGGGTGAAAAAACCGGGGTCCAAAACAGTGACGACAGCGGTGCGCGGCGTGTTTGAAACAGATGCCAACGCCCGCGCTGAAGTGCTTTCGTTAATCAAAGCGTAAGGAGGGAAGAGGATGTACACAAACAGCGATTTTGTCGTCATTAAAGCGCTCGAAGACGGGGTGAACGTCATCGGGCTGACGCGCGGCGCGGACACAAGATTTCACCATTCGGAAAAGCTTGACAAAGGCGAAGTGTTGATTGCTCAGTTCACGGAACATACGTCGGCGATCAAAGTGAGAGGAAAAGCGTATATTCAAACGCGCCACGGTGTGGTTGAATCGGAAGGGAAAAAGTAAACCAGCAAATTTCTAGCAAACTAGAGCGTTTTCGACAAAATTATGTTATAATTGAGTCCGTCATGGCGGTGCGGATATTTTTTGGGGGACAAGGGTGAGAAGAGTGAATGACATCATGGTGAAATTGGCGTCATTGAAGGAACAAATCGAACGGCTGCTTGACCATCCGTATTTGCGCGCGCATGTGCCGGCGCCGGCTGTTGATGAAGACCGGCTGCTGCTTTCGCTGTCGATGATGACTGATGCTCCGGCGGCGCCAAATGAGCCGGACCGGTGCATCATCGCCATGATGCTCATGCAAATCGCCCTTGACACCCATGATCAGGTGACAGACCGCGGCGGCGATTTGCGGACGCGGCAGCTTGTCGTTTTGGCCGGCGACTTGTACAGCGGGCTTTATTACGACTTGCTGGCGCGCTCGGGCGATGTTGCGCTCATCCGTTTGTTCGCCGAAGCGGTCCGCGAGATTAATGAGCAAAAAGTGCGGCTGTATGAAAAAAAGGTGGAGCGGATCGAGACGCTGTTCGCCGCGGTCGGCACGATCGAGTCGGCGTTGCTTGCGAAGCTTGCCGAGCGCATCGGGGCGCCGCAATGGGGGCGATTTTCCGGCCATTACTTGCTGTTGCGGCGCTTGCTGCTCGAGCAGGAAGCGTTCGTCCGCACGGGGTCATCCATGCTGTTTGAGCAAATGGCGCATATCGCCTTTCCATGGGCCAAAGGGCTGACGAAAGAACAAAGGCGGCATTTGCTTCGCCTTTGCGAGCGTTATATTGACCATTGCAAGGAAGCGCTGCTGGCGGCGAATTTGCCGATGAACGACCTGCTGCGGTTTCGCATGGCGGAACTTGCCGGCGGATTTCAAGCCATCGTCAAAAAGTCGGTGGAAGAAGGGTAGAACGATGCATCAATCGAAAGAAGAGCGAGTCCATCGCGTATTTGAAAAAATTTCTGCACATTATGACCGGATGAATTCTGTCATCAGCTTCCGCCGCCATTTGAAATGGCGCGAAGACGTCATGCGGAGGATGAATGTGCAAAAAGGGAAAAGGGCGCTCGACGTTTGCTGCGGAACGGCCGACTGGGCGATCGCGCTGGCTGAGGCGGTCGGGCCGGAGGGGGAAGTGTACGGCCTTGACTTCAGCGAAAACATGCTGAAAGTCGGCGAACAAAAGGTGAAGGCGCGCGGCCTCGGCAATGTCAAGCTCATTCACGGCAACGCCATGCAGCTGCCGTTTCCCGACAATTCGTTCGATTATGTGACGATAGGCTTTGGCTTGCGCAACGTTCCTGATTATATGACGGTGCTTAAGGAAATGCACCGCGTCACCAAGCCGGGCGGCATGACCGTCTGTCTGGAAACGTCGCAGCCGACGCTGTTTGGCTTCCGCCAGCTTTACTATTTTTATTTTCGGTTTATTATGCCGCTGTTTGGCAAGCTGTTGGCGAAAAGCTATGAGGAATACTCGTGGCTGCAGGAGTCGGCGCGCGAATTTCCAGGGCGGGACGAGCTGGCTGAGATGTTCCGCGAAGCCGGTTTCGTTGATGTCGAGGTCAAACCGTACACGTTCGGCGTAGCGGCGATGCATTTAGGCTATAAACGATGAGTCAAGGTGAACACCATGAAGTTAAAGGCGATGTATTCGTTTTTAAACGATGATTTGGCGGCGGTCGAAGAGGAGCTGGAGCGGACGGTCCGATCCGAATACGGGCCGCTCGGGGAAGCGGCGCTCCATTTATTGCAAGCGGGCGGAAAGCGGATCCGTCCCGTTTTTGTCTTGCTGTCCGCCCGCTTTGGTCATTATGATTTCGAACGGATTAAACATGTAGCCGTAGCGCTCGAACTCATCCATATGGCATCGCTCGTTCACGACGATGTCATCGATGACGCCGACGTGCGGCGCGGCCGGCCGACGATCAAGGCGAGATGGAGCAACCGCTTTGCCATGTATACAGGCGATTACCTCTTCGCCCGTTCGCTTGAGCGGATGGCGGAGCTTGACAGCCCCCGCGCTCATCAAGTGCTGGCGAAAACGATCGTTGAAGTGTGCCACGGGGAAATCGAGCAAATCAAGGATAAATACCGGTTTGACCAGCCGCTTCGCACGTACTTGCGGCGCATCCGCCGCAAAACGGCGCTATTGATCGCCGCCAGCTGCCAGCTTGGCGCCCTTGCCGCCGGCGCGCCGGAGGCGGTGGCCAACCAGCTGTATTGGTTCGGCCATTGCGTCGGCATGTCGTTTCAAATTACCGATGACATTCTCGATTTCACCGGCACGGAAGAGCAGCTCGGCAAGCCGGCTGGAAGCGACTTGCAGCAAGGAAACGTCACCCTCCCCGTGCTGTATGCCCTTTGTGATGAACAGGTGCGGGCAAAAATTACGGCCGTCAACGCGGACACGGATGCCGAGGAGATGGCGGCGGTGCTAGCGGCCATTAAACAGACGGACGCCATCGAACGATCGTATGCGCTAAGCGATCGCTATTTGGAAAAGGCGCTCCGCCTGCTTGGCGAGCTGCCGGCCAACGAAGCGCGCACGCTGCTTCATGATCTCGCCCTCTATATTGGGAAAAGGGATTATTAGCGCTTTCAAGGACGCTGTTGCCAACGGCGGAAAACAATGATACTATGATGGGTGGGAATCCGTTTCCCAGTACATACGACAGTAGAGGTGGAGAGCGAATGGCAGAACGGACATTCATCATGGTGAAACCGGACGGGGTTCAGCGCAATTTGATCGGCGAGATTGTCGCCCGTTTTGAAAAAAAAGGCTTCCAGCTTGTCGGCGCGAAGCTGATGCAAGTGTCGCGCGAACTCGCTGAGCAACATTACGCTGAACATAAGGAGCGCCCGTTTTTCGGCGAGCTTGTCGACTTTATCACCTCGGGGCCAGTGTTTGCAATGGTGTGGGAGGGCGAGAACGTGATCGCGGCCGCCCGGCAAATGATGGGGAAAACGAATCCGCAGGAGGCTGCCCCTGGCACGATCCGCGGCGATTTCGGCTTGACGGTCGGCAAAAACGTTATCCACGGCTCCGACTCGCCGCAAAGCGCCAAACGCGAAATCAGCTTGTTCTTTAAAGAAGAAGAGCTCGTCAGCTATTCCAAACAGATCAATGCATGGCTGTACTGATGCGAAGACCGGCCGCCATTCGGCCGGTTTTTGCCGTTTTTGTACATTGACAGGGGAGAGGAACAGGCGACGATGGACGATTATGCGCAGTTCATTGCCAAAGTGAAGCGAAAAACAGGCATTGACTTATCGCTATATAAGGAAGCCCAGATGAGGCGGCGTTTGGCGTCGTTGTACATGAAAAAAGGGCTAAAGAGCTTTGCCGAGCTGTTTGCAGCGATGGAAAAAGAGCCGGCGCTATGGCATGAATGCTTGGATCGGATGACGATCAACGTCTCGGAGTTTTACCGGAACGCCAAGCGTTGGGAGGTGCTTGAGCACACCATTTTGCCGCGGCTATTGGCGGAAAACCCGCGCCCGAACGTGTGGAGCGCTGCCTGCTCAACCGGCGAGGAGCCGTATACGCTCGCGATGGTGCTCGCAAAACGATTGCCGCTTCACCGCGTGTCGGTGTTGGCGACCGACATTGACGATAATGCGCTCGCCCGCGCGCGCCTCGGTTTGTACAGCGAACGGTCGCTTGTAGAGCTGCCCGAGGAAATGAGAAAAAAGTTTTTTACGAAAGAAGGCGAGTATTATAAAATAGACGAAAAGATTAAACAAACGGTCAAGTTTCAAAAACACAACTTGCTCGCGGATCCGTTTCCGCGCAACATGGATTTGATCGTCTGCCGCAACGTGCTCATTTATTTTACGGAAGAGGCGAAGCGGATGCTGTATCGCAAATTTCACGACGCGCTCCGGACGGGAGGCGTGCTGTTTGTCGGCAGCACCGAGCAGATTTTCAATCCCGGCCTGTACGGTTTTGAAGTCGAAGAGACGTTTTTTTACCGAAAAAAATAGCTCGCGCCGGCTTCTTTTTTTCCTGAAACTATTTTCATTTTTCGAATTTATGATATATTTTTACTTAAACGCGTTAAAGACCTGAAGGGAGAGACAAACATGCGGTATTTGACGGCAGGGGAATCGCATGGGCCGCAATTGACGGCCATTTTGGAAGGAGTGCCGGCCGGGCTTGAGCTGCGCGCCGAGCACATCAATAAAGAGCTGGCGCGCCGGCAAAAAGGATACGGACGCGGCCGCCGCATGCAGATTGAAAAAGATGAAGTGAAAATCACAGGCGGCGTTCGGCACGGGAAAACGCTCGGCTCGCCGATTGCGCTCGTTGTCGAGAATCGTGATTTTAAACATTGGCAAACGATTATGGCGGTTGAGCCGATTGATGACGAAGCGGAAGTGAAGCGGAAAGTGACGCGTCCGCGCCCAGGGCATGCCGATTTAAACGGCGCCCTGAAATACGGACATCGCGATATGCGCAACGTGCTGGAGCGCTCGTCGGCGCGTGAAACGACGGTGCGCGTGGCGGCTGGAGCGGTGGCAAAACGCATTTTGGAGGAGGTCGGCATCCGCGTCGCCGGGCATGTCATCGAAATCGGCGGCGTGCGCGCAAAGAAGCTCGATTATCGTTCGCTTGAAGAATTGCAGGCAGTGACGGAAGAATCACCGGTGCGCTGCTTTGACCCGGAGGCGGGGCAAAAAATGATGGAAGCGATCGATTGGGCGAAGAAAAACGGTGATTCGATCGGCGGCATCGTTGAGGTGATCGTTGAAGGCGTTCCGGCCGGAGTCGGCAGCTACGTCCATTACGACCGAAAGCTTGATGCGAAAATCGCGGCCGCGATCGTCAGCATCAACGCGTTTAAAGGCGTTGAATTCGGGATCGGCTTTGAGGCGGCGCGCCGCCCGGGAAGCGAAGTGCACGATGAAATCATTTGGAGCCCAGAACAAGGCTTTTCGCGCCGGACGAACCGGGCGGGCGGCTTTGAAGGCGGGGTGACGACCGGGATGCCGATCGTCGTGCGCGGAGTGATGAAGCCGATCCCGACGCTGTACAAGCCGCTTCAAAGCGTGGATATCGAGACGAAAGAGCCGTTTGCGGCAAGCATTGAGCGATCGGACAGCTGCGCCGTGCCGGCGGCGAGCGTCGTCGCTGAGGCCGTTGTCGCCTGGGAAGTGGCGGCGGCGATCGTTGAGCAGTTTGGGCAGGATCGGATGGACTTGATTAAGGAAAATGTGGAACGCGCCCGCCGCTATGCAAAGGAGTTTTGACGATGATCGAACGGACGATTGAAACGGCGACGAAGCGCTATCCGCTTCTTCTGGGCGATGGGGCGGCCCGCGTGCTGCCAAGCTTGCTTCGGTCGCTCTCCTGTCCGCCAGGGACAAAACTTTTCATCGTTACCGACGATACTGTGGCGCCTCTTTATTTGGATGAGGTGCGGGCGTTGCTCGCCGCCGCTGAGTATGACGTGTACGCCTACGTCATTCCAAGCGGGGAGGCGGCCAAGTCATTTGATCATTATTACGCTTGCCAGACAGCGGCATTGCAGTGCGGCCTCGACCGCCGCTCGGTCATCATTGCGCTTGGCGGCGGCGTTGTCGGCGATTTGGCTGGGTTTGTCGCCGCCACCTATATGCGCGGCATCCGTTACATTCAAATGCCGACGACACTCTTGGCCCATGACAGCGCCGTCGGCGGCAAAGTCGCCATCAACCATCCGCTCGGCAAAAATATGATCGGCGCCTTCCACCAGCCGGAAGCAGTTGTGTATGACACCTCCTTTTTGCGCACGCTGCCCGAGCGCGAGCTTCGGTCCGGGTTTGCCGAAGTGATCAAACATGCGCTGATCCGCGACCGCCGCTTTTACGACTGGCTGCGCGCGGAAATCAAGACGCTCGCCGACTTGCGCGGCGAGAAACTCGCCTATTGCATTGAAAAGGGCATTGACATTAAGGCGTCCGTCGTGCGTGAGGATGAAAAAGAAACCGGGGTGCGCGCCCATTTGAATTTCGGCCATACGCTCGGCCATGCGCTGGAAAGCGAGTTAGGCTACGGCGCGCTCACTCACGGGGAGGCGGTTGCGGTTGGCATGCTGTTTGCCGTCTTTGTCAGCGAACGGTTTTACGGCCGGTCGTTCGCTGAGCATCGATTGGCCGACTGGTTCGCCGGATACGGCTTCCCGGTGTCGCTGCCGACAACGGTTCAGACGCCCCGCCTGCTTGAGAAGATGAAAGGCGACAAAAAAGCGTACGCCGGAACAGTGCGGATGGTGCTTCTCTGTGAGATCGGCGACGTGGAAGTGGTGGAACTCGAAGACGACAACCTGCTCACGTGGCTGGACGAGTTTGCCAGACAGGGGGGAAAAGAATGATTCGCGGCATTCGCGGAGCGATTACAGTGGATCGAAATGACGCCGAGGAAATCGTGGCGGCAACTGAAACGTTGCTTCGTGAAATGATCCGCGCAAACGATGTCGCCGCTTCTGATGTGTCGTTTGTGCTCATTTCCGTCACCGACGACATCACCGCCGCGTTTCCGGCGCAGGCGCTGCGCCGTTTGGACGGCTGGACATATGTGCCGGTCATGTGCACGAGGGAAATTCCGGTGCCCGGTTCATTGCCGCGCTGCATTCGCGTCATGATGACGGTGGCGACTGAGAAACAGCAAGAAGAGATCTGCCACGTGTATTTAAAAGGGGCGGTCGTGCTGCGCCCGGATTTGTCGTTGACAAAAAAAACAGAAATGTAATATAGTTAAAATAACCTCTTTGCCCCCTGAGACATCGGGGGCGTTAGAAGCTGAGCGAGAGCAGAGAGCGAGCGTAGGGTAGATGAGAATGAGCGAGTTTAGCTGAGGTGAGCGTTTTTTCATTCGCCGACATCTGCCCAAAGACGGTCGTCTTTGGGCGTTTTATTTTCCCTCTCTTTTTTCGCCTCATAAACCCTCATTCTCCGCCCGCTGATCATGAAGGGAGGAGAAGTGATGTCTGCTGATGGGCTGGCCGCTTTTTTGGCGGAAGCGAACGAATTTCGAACCATCCCGATTGTGCGCAAATTTGTAGCCGATGTCATTGAGCCGCTCGGCGTGTTTGCCAATTTGCGCGAGGAAGCCGTGTTTTTGCTTGAAAGCAAGGATGACGAATCGCCGTGGGCGCGCTATTCGTTCATCGGTGTGGCGCCGTTTTTGACGCTGGAGAGCGAAACCGGCGAAACGTTTTCGGTGAAAGACGAAAACGGGAACGAACAAATCACCGCACCGACGCTGAAAGAAGCGTTTCAATGGGTCGAGCGGACGCTTGCCGTCAAGCCGCTTGCCGAGACGGTGCCGTTTACAGGCGGTGCAGTTGGGTTTTTAGGCTACGATTTCATTTCCGCCATCGAAAAAGTGCCGCGCCACAAAAACCGCGATGTGCCTATGAAGACGGCCTATTTCGTGTTTTGTGAATCGCTGTTTGCGTTTGACCAAAAAAAGCGTGAGTTGCTCGTCATTCACTATATTCGGTTGAGCGGCAACGAAACGGAGGAAGAGAAAATCGAAGCGTACCGCGCGGCCGAACGGCGCATGGCCGATCTCGCGGCGAAAGCGGCCCGCCCTCAAGCCGAGCAACCGCTCTTGCCGGCGGAAAGCGAATCGGGGCGGACCGCCTCGTTTGCCAAAGCGGTGTCCAACTATGACAAAAAACAGTTTTTGCGCGATGTGGAGGCCGTGAAACGGTACATCGCGGCCGGCGATGTGTTTCAAGCGGTTCTGTCGCAGCGCTTCTGCGTGCCGGTTCAAGCCGGAGGCTTTGCCATTTATCGGCTGCTCCGATACATCAACCCGTCGCCGTACATGTTTTATTTCCAGCTTGACGGTGTGGAAATTGTCGGCAGTTCGCCGGAAAAACTGATTCAAGTGCACCGTCGGCGCGTTGAAATCGATCCGATTGCCGGCACACGGCGGCGCGGCCGATCGCCGGAGGAAGACGAGAGGCTGGCTGATGAGCTGTACCACGACCCGAAAGAACGGGCTGAGCATTATATGCTTGTCGATTTGGCGCGCAACGACATCGGCCGGGTCGCCAAGTACGGAACGGTCGAGGTGCCGGTGTTGCTTCAGATCGGCAAGTTTTCACACGTGATGCACTTAATTTCCAAGGTCGTCGGTGAACTGGACGACAACGTCCACCCGATCGATGCACTCCTTGCCGCCTTTCCGGCTGGAACGGTGAGCGGGGCGCCGAAAGTGCGGGCGATGCAAATTTTGCAGGAACTCGAGCCGACAGCGAGGGGGCTGTATGCCGGAGCGATTGCCTATATCGGGTTTGATGGCAACATCGATTCGTGCATCGCCATCCGGACAGCGGTCGTGAAAGACGGCTATGCCTATGTGCAAGCCGGCGCCGGCATTGTCGCCGACTCCGTTCCGGAACTGGAGTGGAAAGAGACGCGCAATAAGGCGAGCGCCTTGATGAATGCGATTGAACAAGCGGAACGACTATTTGCTAAAGGGGAGAGGGCCGTATGTTGAAGCAGCTGCTTTCGAAATGTGCGGAAGGGAAAGCGTTGACGGAAGACGAAGCGTATGCGGCGATGAATATCATCATGTCCGGCGAGGCGACAGACAGTCAAATCGCAAGTCTGTTGTCCATGCTCCGCCTGCGCGGAGAGACAGTCGATGAGCTCGTCGGATTTGTGCGGGCGATGCGCGACCGGATGACTGCCATTGAGGCTAGTGATGATGTCATCGATACGTGCGGTACGGGCGGCGATGGGGCGGCGACATTCAACGTTTCCACCGCCGCGGCGATCGTCATTTCATCGCTTGGCGTCAAAGTCGCCAAGCACGGCAACCGCGCTGTTTCGTCAAAAAGCGGCAGCGCTGATGTGCTCGAGCGGCTCGGCATCGACATTCAAACGTCGCCGTCGGCCGCCAAACAGGCGTTGGAAACGAAAGGGCTGGCGTTTTTGTTCGCCCCGCTCTATCACGCGGCGATGAAACACGCCGCCGGGCCGCGGAAGGAAATCGGTTTCCGCACCGTTTTCAACTTGATCGGCCCGCTCGCCAATCCGGCGCGCTGCAAGCGGCAAGTCGTCGGCGTCTATTCGACCTGCTACGCTGAGAAATTGGCGGAGGCGATGCGCCGCCTCGGCTCGGAACATGTGTTGTTTGTCACCGGGCGCGATGGGCTTGATGAATGCAGCATCGCTGCAGAAACGGATGTCGTGGAGTTGAAAGACGGTGCGATCCGCCGCTTTGTCATCGCACCAGAAGACGCCGGCTTGCCGCGCGGCGAGCTTGCCGATGTGCAAGTGCGCGATCCGGAAGAGAGCGCCGCGCTTCTTGAGGCGGTGATGGCGGGAACAGCGCCGGAGAGCGCCATCAATATCGTTGCGCTGAACGCCGGCGCCGCCCTGTATGCCGCCGGCAAAGCCGAAACGATTGCCGAAGGAGTGGCGATGGCGAAAGAGGCCATTTTGTCCAAAACCGCATACGAACAACTGCAACGCCTGCGGGCGAAGGAAGTGGTTCATGATGCTTGAGCAAATTTTAGCAGCCAAACGGGAAGAAGTGGAAACGTTGACGCTGCCGGCGCCATTGCCAGAGCGAAAGCGCCGGCCATTTGCGGCGGCGCTCCGTCGGCCGCGGCGGATGCTTGGCTTGATCGCTGAGGTGAAAAAAGCGTCGCCGTCAAAAGGCATCATTCGCCCGAATTTTGACCCGGTGGCCATCGCGAAAGCATATGAGCGCGCCGGTGCCGACGCGATCAGCGTGCTGACGGATGAACGGTATTTCCAAGGGCATCGCCGCTATTTGCGAGCGGTGAAAGAAGCGGTTAACGTTCCCGTGCTGCGCAAAGATTTCATCATCGATCGGCGGCAAGTCGAGGAAAGCGTCCGACTCGGGGCGGATGCGATTTTATTGATCGGCGAGGCGCTCCCGCCGGAAACACTCGAGGAGCTCTATCATGAAGCGTACAGCTTGGGGCTCGAATGTCTGGTCGAGGTGCATGCAAAAGAGACGCTCGAGCGGATTTTCGATCGGTTTACGCCGGAGATCGTCGGCATCAACAACCGCGACTTGCATACCTTTGTGACAACACTTGAGGCGACCAAAACGCTCGCTCCGCTCATCCCGCCATCGTGCGTCATCGTCAGCGAAAGCGGGATCGGTTCCTTCAATGATGTGAAGACGGTCAAATCGTACGGAGCGCAGGCCATGCTCGTCGGCGAGTCGCTCATGCGCCAAGATGATGTGGAGCGAGCGGTCTACCGGCTGTTTGGGGAGGAAGATGGGGATGATTCGAATTAAATATTGCGGCAACCGTTCGGCTGAAGACGTGCAGGCCGCTATCGCGAGCGAGGCTGATTACCTCGGCTTTATTTTCGCCGAAAGCAGGCGGAACGTCTCTCCGAGTGAAGTGCAGCAATGGCTTGAGCCCCATAAGCTTGGCGCAAAGCAGCTTGTCGGCGTCTTTGTCAACGCCCCCGTTAGGCGGATCGCCGCTGTCGCCGCCGAGCTGCCGCTTCATGTCATCCAATGCCACGGCCGTGAAACGCCGGCGGAGCTGGCGGCGGTGAAAGAGGCGGTGCCGCTTTCCGTCTGGAAGGCGATCCACCATGGCGACGGTGCGCTTGCGGCGATGAGGCAGTACGCTGGCATTGCCGATGGCTACGTCGTTGACAGCCGCGCCGCCGGCGCCTGGGGGGGGACGGGCGTCGCTTTTGATTGGGAGGCGGTGCCGCACTATTTGGAAGAGGCGGCCCGCCAAGGCGTGCCGTGCTTCATCGCCGGCGGCATCACTCCGGACAATATCGAGCGGCTGCTTGTCTACCGCCCGGATGGCATCGATATCAGCAGCGGCATTGAAACGGACGGACGCAAAGATCCAACGAAGATGAAACAAATCGAAGAAAAAATAAAGAATCACGGGTGTCGATGATCCGTTTTATGCACGAAAAAACACAGAATGATATGGCTGAACACAAGCTTTTCTGCCTTTTCCCTCGAACAAGAACGCCGGCGGGCGAATGACATTTGCCCGCAAAGCGTTCATTGTTCGAGGGGGCATGCGGCAGCATGCCCGGTCGGCAAGCGAGCCGCTTGCCGACTACGGCAGAAAAGCTCGGACTAGAGCCTTCTCGACAGACTTTTTATTGGTTCATCAACACACCTGATAAAAAAAATAACAAAACGAAGGGCCAAAAGACGGCGCTGACGCTCGGACGATGAACAAACGCAGGCTCTCTGAAGAAATGCGGCTCTTCGTCTTTCAACTTTATATGAAGGAGAAGGTGGGGTTAGATGATGGAACGCGTTCCGAATGAATACGGCCGGTTTGGCGATTTCGGCGGCAAGTTTGTCCCTGAGACGCTCATGCTTCCGCTTGAGGAAATCGAAGCGGAGCTTGACAAAGCGCTTGCCGATGAATCGTTCAAACAAGAATACATCCGCATTTTGCAGCATTACTCCGGTCGCCCGACCCCGCTCACGTTCGCGCCGAATTTGACACGGCAAGTCGGCGGCGCGAAAATTTATTTAAAGCGCGAAGATTTAAACCATACGGGCGCCCATAAAATCAACAACGCGATCGGCCAGGCGCTTTTGGCAAAACGGATGGGCAAGAAAAAGCTGATCGCTGAAACCGGAGCCGGCCAGCACGGCGTCGCCGCGGCGACGGTGGCCGCCCATTTTGGCATGGATTGCATCGTTTTTATGGGCGAAGAAGACATCAAGCGGCAGGAGCTGAACGTGTTTCGCATGAAACTGTTGGGCGCCGAAGTCGTGCCGGTGTCAAGCGGCAACCGAACGTTGAAAGATGCGACGAACGAAGCGATTCGCTATTGGGTCGCCCACTGCGACGACCATTTTTACATGATCGGCTCGGTCGTCGGTCCGCATCCGTACCCGAAAATGGTGCGCGAGTTTCAGCGCGTGATTGGCGATGAAGCGAAAGAACAGTTTCTCGCCCGTGAAGGGAAGCTGCCGGATGTCATCGTTGCCTGCGTCGGCGGCGGCAGCAACGCCATCGGCATGTTTTACCCGTTTTTGCAAGATGACGTCCGCCTCGTCGGCGTCGAGGCGGCCGGCAAAGGGATCGACACTCCGCACCATGCGGCGACAATCACAAAAGGGACGAAAGGGGTCATACACGGGGCGATGACCTACCTGTTGCAAGACGAGTACGGACAAATTCTCGAACCGTATTCGATCTCAGCCGGCCTTGATTACCCCGGCGTCGGCCCGGAACATGCGTATTTGGCGAGCATTGGCCGCGTCCGCTACGAAAGCGCGACCGATGACGAGGCCGTCGCTGCGTTTCAATTGTTGGCGCAAACGGAAGGCATCATTCCGGCCATCGAGTCGGCCCATGCGGTGGCGAAAGCCGTCGAGCTCGCCCGCGAGATGCCGCCGGATGAAACGGTGCTCATTTGCCTGTCCGGCCGCGGAGATAAAGATGTGCAAACGATGATGCGCCATCTTGGTGCGAGGGAAGGTGAAGACATTGCCACTGTCCGTTAATCCGCCGCTATTTATCCCGTTTATCGTTGCCGGTGATCCGGCTCCCGATGTGACGATCGATCTCGCCTTGGCGCTTGAGGAGGCCGGCGCTGACATATTAGAGCTTGGCGTGCCGTACTCCGACCCGCTCGCTGACGGACCGACGATTCAACGCGCCGCCGCAAGGGCGCTTGACGGGGGCATGACGCTGCCGAAAGCCATTCAGCTTATTGGCGAGATGCGAAAAAAAGGGGTAAACATTCCGATTATTCTCTTTACGTATTACAATCCTGTGTTACAATTAGGAGAAGAATCCTTTTTTGCTTTAGCGCAGGAAAATGGCGCCGACGGCGTGCTCATTCCCGATTTGCCGTTTGAGGAAAGCGGTCCGCTCCGCGAACTTGGCGAACGGTTTGGTCTCCCGCTCATTTCGCTTGTTGCGCCGACGTCGAAGCAGCGGATCGAGCGGATCGCTTCGGCGGCGCAAGGGTTTTTGTATTGCGTCTCCTCGCTAGGCGTTACAGGCGTGCGTGAGACGCTGCCGGAGACGCTCGGCGATTTCCTCCGCGAAGTGAAGCGGCATAGCCGCGTCCCGGTCGCCGTCGGCTTTGGCATTTCGGCGCCGGAGCAAGTCGCGATGTTGAAAGAGGTGTGCGACGGCGTTGTCGTCGGCAGCGCACTCGTGCAAAAAGTCGAGCAGCTGGCTCCGAGGTTGCAGGCGCCGGACGAAAGGGAAGCGGCCGTCGCCGAGTTTTCTGCCTACGCCCGTTCGCTTGCCGCGCCGCTTCGGGAGCCGTGTTCTTCGCGCTAAAAGTTCCGAATTGAAGGAGTTGGCGACAATCATGCAAGTAAAGGAATCGCTCCGGGGTCTTTCTCCGTACCAGCCGGGAAAATCGATCGAAGAAGTCAAGCGGGAATATGGCTTGCCTGAGATTATCAAACTTGCTTCTAACGAGAATCCGTACGGTTCGTCGCCAGCGGCAAAAGCGGCCATCGCCGCTGAGCTTGACCGCCTCGCCGTCTATCCGGACGGCTGCGCCCGCACGTTGCGCGAAAAGGTGGCGAAGCATCTTGGCGTCAAGGAAACACAGCTTCTGTTTGGCAACGGTTCGGATGAGGTGGTGCAAATTTTTTGCCGCGCCTTTTTAGAGCCGGGGGCGAATACGGTGATGGCGGCGCCGACATTCCCGCAATACCGGCACAATGCCATCATCGAGCGGGCCGAGGTGCGCGAAGTGCCGCTTGTTGATGGGCGTCATGATTTGGAGGCGATGCTTGCGGCGATCGATGAAAACACGCGCATCGTCTGGATTTGCAATCCGAACAACCCGACGGGCACGTATGTGAATGACATCGAGCTGCGCGCCTTTTTGGATCGCGTGCCGCCGCACGTGCTCGTCGTCGTGGACGAAGCGTACTACGAATATGCGACGGCGCCCGACTACCCGCAAACGGTGCCGCTTTTAAACGAGTACGAGCAGCTTGTCGTCATGCGCACGTTCTCGAAAGCATACGGGCTCGCTGCGCTCCGCGTCGGCTACGGCGTGGCGAGTGAGACGCTCATCCGCGCCGTCGAGCCGGCGCGCGAGCCGTTTAACACGTCGACCATCGCCCAAGCGGCCGCGGCGGCCGCACTTGACGATCAAGCGTTCATCCGCGCCTGCGTCGAACGAAATCGCGCCGAGCTTGAGCGGTATTATCGCTTTTGCGAGGAGAACGGCCTGAAGTATTACCCGTCGCAGACAAACTTTTTGTTCATTGATTTCGGGTTGGATGGCGACGAAGTGTTCCGCTATTTGCTGGAGCGCGGCGTCATTGTCCGCTCGGGCCAAGCGCTTGGGCTGCCGACCGGCGTGCGTGTGACTGTTGGCACGAAAGAGCAAAACGACCGGGTGTTGGAACTCGTTTCGCAACTGCTTCGGGAAAAACAGCTCGCCTGACCGTTCAGCGGCGGGATGGATAGAAAAGATCGGCCCGTTGCTTTTCAAAAGCAGCGGGCGCACGTTTACATAAAGTAGGTGGGACGATTGGAAGGAAAAGTGTTCATTGTCGGCCTCGGCTTGATCGGCGGATCGATTGCATTGGCGATTAAAAAAGCGCATCCGGAGGCGATGATCATCGGCTACGACGTCAATGAGCGGCAGCTCGGCTTGGCGCGTTCGCTCAAGGTGATCGACGAAGCCGCCCGTTCGCCCGAAGACGGATACGGACAGGCGGATTTGATCGTTCTGGCCGTTCCGGTCATGCAGACGGAGGCGCTGCTTTCATCGATGCCGCTCGAGCGGTTGAAGCGCGGCGTTATCGTTACCGATGTCGGCAGCACGAAGCAGCGCATCGTCCAAGGCGCCCGCCGCCTGTTGGATCACGGCGTAGCGTTCATCGGCGGCCATCCGATGGCCGGGTCGCATAAAAGCGGTGTGGCGGCGGCAAGGGCTCATCTGTTTGAAAACGCCTTTTACATTTTGACGCCGACGGACGATGTGCCGCCGCAGCAAGTCGAGGCGTTGAAACAGTGGCTTGCGGGAACGAAAGCGCAGTTTGTCATCTTAACGCCCAAAGAGCACGACCGCATCACTGGCGTAATCAGCCATTTTCCGCATTTGATTGCGGCGAGCCTCGTTCATCAGGCGCGCGAATACGAGTGCGAAAACGCCCTCGTCAGCCGGCTGGCGGCCGGCGGCTTCCGCGACATCACCCGCATCGCGTCGAGCAATCCGGAAATGTGGCGCGATATTTTTATCCATAACAAGCATGAACTGCTTGCGCTCTTTGACCGCTGGATCGCCGAAATGGAGCGGCTGCGTTCGTTTGTCGAAGAAGAAAACAGCATCGCTATTTACCATTACTTTTTGGAGGCGAAACAGTTTCGCGACGGGCTGCCGTCGAGAACGAAAGGAGCGATTCCGTCGTTTTACGATTTGTATGTCGACGTGCCGGATTATCCGGGCGTCATCTCCGAAGTGACCGGCTATTTGGCCGAAGAAAACATCAGCATCACGAACATCCGCATCATTGAGACGCGCGAAGAAATTTACGGCGTGCTCCGCCTCAGCTTCCAAAGCGAAGACGATCGGGCGCGGGCGAAAGCGTGCCTCGCCAAACATACGAACTATGCCACCTATGAAGGGTAGCAAGGAAAAACAATGGAGGGATTTTGCATGCAGTTGCCAACCAACGTGTCGTCGCTCCGAGGAATGATCGAAGTCCCCGGCGACAAATCGATTTCCCATCGCGCCGTCATGCTCGGGGCGCTTGCTTCTGGACGGACGGTGATTGACCATTTTTTGCCTGGGGCGGACTGTTTAAGCACGATCGACTGTTTCCGGAAACTCGGCGTTGACATTCGCCAGGACGGGACGACAGTCGTTGTCGAAGGAGCCGGCCCCGGCGGGCTGCGCGAGCCGGCTGCGGTGCTTGATGTCGGCAACTCGGGAACGACGGCGCGCCTGTTGCTCGGCATTTTGGCCGGCCAGCCGTTTCACGCCTGCCTTGTCGGCGATGAATCGATCGCCAAGCGACCGATGGGGCGGGTGACGAAACCGCTTCGCGAAATGGGAGCGCGTATTGACGGGCGTGAGGGCGGCAATTATACGCCGCTTTCCATCCGCGGCGGCGCGCTTCGCCCGCTTCGCTACACTTCGCCGGTGGCGAGCGCGCAAGTAAAATCGGCCATTTTGCTCGCCGGCTTATTCGCTGACGGTGTGACGTCTGTTGCTGAGCCGCACCGCTCGCGCGATCATACCGAGCGGATGGTTCGGTTGTTTGGCGGTGAAGTGAATGTGGATGGCTTGACCGTCTCGGTGGCCGGTCCGCAACGCTTGCGCGGGACGCACATTTACGTTCCCGGCGATATTTCGTCAGCCGCCTTTTTCCTTGTCGCCGGCGCCATTGTGCCGAACAGCGAAATTACGCTGAAAAACGTCGGCTTAAATCCAACGCGGACCGGCATCATCGATGTGCTTACACAAATGGGGGCGGATATTGCGATTGACAACGTCCGCCACGAGGAAACCGAGCCGGTCGGTGATATTACGGTCCGCACGTCGACGCTTCGGGCGGTCGAAATCGGCGGGGATCTGATTCCAAGATTGATCGACGAAATTCCGATCATTGCCTTGCTCGCGACGCAGGCGGAAGGAACGACCGTCATCAAAGACGCGAGCGAACTGAAGGTGAAAGAGACGAATCGGATCCATACGGTCGTCACCGAGTTGAAAAAACTCGGCGCTGACATCGAAGCAACCGACGACGGCATGATGATCCGCGGCAAAACGCCGCTTTATGCCGACGGGATTGTTGTCGACAGCCATGGCGACCACCGCATCGGCATGATGCTCGCCGTTGCTGCCTGCATCGCCAAAGGGACGGTCCGCCTCGAGCGTTCGGAAGCGGTCGCCGTTTCCTATCCGGCGTTTTTTGCCGACCTCCGTTCGCTGCTGTAAAAGGCCTCCCGCCCCAAGCGGGCGGGCGGTCATATTTTGCGTTGTTCGTTCATATATTGTCAGTGAGAGGAAGGGCTCCGTATTTTTTTGAAAGCGGATACATTTCCTGTTTCTGGATGAAAAAACGACGCACCTTCCAGACGGCGAGCGGTTTGGTTGCGGAAACGGCCATGATCGATTATCATCATTCATGTTCCCATTGTAACAGTACATAACGATTTGAATGGCAAAGGCGGATGGCCGCCTGCCGCAAGAGAGGGCTGACGAAACGATGACACGCGTCGAACAAATCATTCGCTTAGTGGAAAACGGAAACGTCGACCAAGCGTTGGCGCTCGTGCCGAAAGTGAAAAAATATGGAAGTGATGAAGAAAAATACGCGCTTGCCGACTGCTTGTACGGATGGGGAATGCCGGAAGAGGCGAAGGAGCTGCTTGAGGAGCTGGCTGACCGCTATCCGGATGACGGCGACATTCGCCTGTTTTTGGCGGAAGTGTATACGGAGCTTGAAGCCGAAGAGGAAGCGCTCGCCATTTTGTCGGAGATCGACGAAGACGATCCGCAGTTTGTCCGCGCGTGCCTTCTTGCCGCCGATTTGTACGAAATGCAAGGGCTGGCGGAAGTGAGCGAGCGGAAGCTGCGTCAAGCGTACGAGAAAGCTCCAGATGAGCCGATCGTGCAGTTTGCGTTGGCTGAGTTGTATTTTTCGCACGGGGAATACTCAAAAAGCGTGCCGCTTTATGAACAGGTGCGGAAGACGAATAAGGAGATGGCCGGCGTCTTGATCACTGAGCGGATCGCTGAGGCGCTCAGCCGTTCCGGGGAATTCGAGGCGGCGCTTCCGTATTATGAGGAGGCGCTCAATGAAAAAATGGACAGTCGGACGCTGTTCGCCTACGGATTCACCGCGTTGCAGGCCGGCTATACACAAACGGCCATCGATAAGCTCAGCGCTTTAAAAGAGCTCGATCCGGACTACACTCCGCTTTACCTTTATTTGGCGAAAGCGTATGAACAAGAAGGACGGCTCGTGCAAAGCTATGAGACGGCGCTTGAGGGCATCGGCGTCGACGAATGGAACAAAGAGCTCCGTCTTTACGCAGGCAAGCTGGCGCTCAAGCTGAACAAGCCGGAGGAGGCAGAGGAACATTTGAAAAAAGCGCTTGAGATCGATGGCGGGTACATCGAGGCGCTCACGGTTTTATCGGCGCTTTGGCTAAACGAACAGCGCTATGAGGATGTCGTGGCGCTTCTTGAGCAGGCGATGGCCGATGGCGAGTACGATCCGCAGTTTGAATGGGACCTTGGGCGCGCCAAACATCGGCTTGAGATGTACGACGATGCATTAAATCATTACAGCGAGGCATATAATTTCTTTAAGCACAATGTCGAGTTCCTCGAAGAGTACGGATATTTTCTCATCGAGGAAGGAAATCGGGCGGCGGCGAAAGAAATATTTCAACAGATCGTCCGTCTCGACCCAACCCATACGGAGGCGGCGGAGATGCTGCTTGAGCTCGAAGAGTAGGGGAGAAGCGGTGGCCCAACCTCTTTCTTGGAAACCGATCGAGGGGGAAGCGCACAATGACGCACGTATCCGTCAATGAGAAAAAAGAGTTTATCCGTTGGTTTTTAAGCCACTATCAGTTGAAGCGGCGCGAGTGTGTCTGGATTTTAAACTATTTGATGAGCCATGACCAGCTCATGCAAAAGGTGCATTTTGTCGAGAATGCCCAATATTGCCCGCGCGGCATCATTATGTCGACTCACTGCGTCGACGATGTGCCGTTCCGTTTTTACAAAGGCAATGTGATGACAACCGATGCAGAGAAATCGTTCCATGACATCCGTTTAAACCGCGACGAAGATATTTACATTCAACTGAATTTCCGCGCTTCTTTTCACTCGCCACAATATGTCGCTGTGCTTGAGGAAAACCCGTATGCGCCGAAGCAGGCGCAAGTGAGCGAAAACGACCAGCGCCTCGCCGAGCAGTTTTTGGAACGCTCCATTTACGAATTCCGGCGCGGGCGGCTCATGAAGCTGATCGATGAGGCGCTTGACCGCCATGATGAAGAGGCGTTCCGCCGCCTGACCGATGAATTAAACAAATTGTAAAAACCTTGCCGCCGGCAAGGTTTTTCTTTTGCCGAAAAATATGGTATGGTGATGAAGGGAAGAAACTTTGAGGAAAAGGAGAGTACGAATGAAGTGGACAGGTGAGGACGTCGCCCTCTATGAACGAGAGCGCGACTACATCGACACGGCGCTCCTTCCGCTTTTGCCGGTGGCTTTCGGCCAAGGAGCGAAGCGGCTCGCTTCCGGCGGGGAGCTTGTCGGGCTCATCGCGGCCGAGGTCGAGCGGCAGCTGAAGGGCCGGTTGTTTTTGATGCCGTCGTTTGTGTATTTTGCCGATGAGCCGCGGGCGCTGCTTACCGAAAGGCTGGCGGATTGGACCAACCGGCTTAAGCGGGAAGGAATGAAGCATCTGTTTTATGTGACGTGCGACCGTGCGTGGCAAGAGGGCGAAGAAGCTGACCGCGTTTGGTTCGTTCCGGTTGTTCCGCTCGAGAGCATGGGTGAATCGTACAAGCACGAGCTTGTCAGAGAGCAGGCCGCCGAGTTGCTCCGCTTTCTCATCGGTCGATGGGCGCAAGAGTAGACGCGGCAAAGTCCGACGTTTTGCCGCCTGCGATATTGACCTTGTCCAGCAATTGAGCTATCATTAGAATGTCCTAGTTTTCCATATGTGTTATACATACAATCGTCCGGTGCGGACTTGATTTTGCATAGAGGGGGGAAGACGATGAGCGACAACAAACATCGTGTAACGAGACGTCAGTTTTTAAACTACACGCTGACCGGCGTCGGCGGTTTTATGGCGGCAGGAATGCTGATGCCGATGCTCCGTTTTGCTTTCGATCCGATCTTGAAGGATGAAGCAGGGACGGAGATGGTCGCGGTAGCAGACGTCAAAGAGATTACGACCGAACCGAAGCGCTTCGACTTTAAAGTGAAGGTGAAAGACGCTTGGTACGAGTCGGAAGAGCCAAAATCAGCATGGGTGTATAAAACGGACAAAGGGGAGATCATCGCCCTGTCGCCGATCTGCAAACACCTTGGCTGTACGGTCGACTGGAACACGGACAAAGAGCATCCGAACCAGTTTTTCTGCCCATGCCACTATGGGCGCTATGAGAAGGACGGCACGAACGTTCCGGGGACGCCGCCGCAAGCTCCGCTTGACCGTTACGAGTACAAAGTGAAAGACGGCAAGCTGTATTTAGGCAAGGCGAAACCAAGAAAGGAGGCGTAATGCGTGTTAAACAAGCTGTATGACTGGGTCGATGAACGCTTAGATATTACGCCTTTATGGCGGGATATCGCCGATCACGAAGTTCCGGAGCACGTCAACCCCGCCCATCACTTTTCCGCCTTTGTCTATTGTTTCGGCGGGCTGACGTTTTTTGTCACGGTCATTCAAATTTTGTCAGGCATGTTTTTGACGATGTACTACGTCCCGGATATTAAAAACGCGTGGGAATCGGTGTATTACTTGCAAAACGAAGTGGCGTTCGGCCAAATTGTGCGCGGCATGCACCATTGGGGGGCGAGCTTGGTCATCGTCATGATGTTTTTACATACGCTGCGCGTCTTTTTCCAAGGGGCTTATAAAAAGCCGCGCGAAATGAACTGGATCGTCGGCGTATTGATCTTTATGGTGATGATGGGTCTTGGCTTCACCGGCTACTTGTTGCCGTGGGATATGAAAGCGCTGTTTGCGACGAAAGTTGGTTTGCAAATCGCGGAAGCGACGCCGCTCATTGGCCCGGCCATTAAGACGCTGTTAGCTGGGGACCCGGAAATTGTCGGCGCGCAAACGTTGACGCGCTTTTTTGCCATTCACGTCTTCTTCTTGCCGGCCGCTTTGCTCGGCTTAATGGCAGCGCACTTTTTAATGATTCGCAGACAAGGCATTTCCGGTCCGCTATGATCGGTCGGCCCGCGTTTAGAGGCGATAGAAAAAAGGAGGGAACCACGCAATGCATCGCGGAAAAGGAATGAAATTCGTCGGCGATTCCCGTGTTCCCGCGGTGAGAAAACCGAATATTCCAAAGGACTATTCGGAATATCCCGGGAAAACGGAAGTGTTTTGGCCGAACTTCCTGCTCAAGGAATGGTTGGTCGGATCGGTCTTTCTCGTCGGTTTCTTATGCTTGACGGTCGCCCATCCGTCGCCGCTTGAGCGGATCGCCGACCCGACGGACACGACGTACGTGCCGCTGCCTGACTGGTATTTCTTGTTCTTATACCAATTGCTCAAATATTCGTATGCGTCTGGTCCGTATACGGTCGTCGGCGCGATCATCATCCCGGGGTTGGCGTTCGGCGCGCTCTTATTGGCGCCGTTTTTGGACCGCGGCCCAGAGCGCCGTCCTTGGAAGCGTCCGGTCGCGACCGGGATGATGCTGTTGGCGCTTGCGGCGATGATTTATTTGACATGGGAAGCGGTCGTCACACACGACTGGAAAAAAGCGGCTGAACAAGGGAAAATTCGGGCGGAAGTGAAAATTGACACGAACGCGGAAGGCTATAAAATCGCCCAAGCGAACACATGTACATCGTGCCACGGACAAAACTTGTCCGGCGGTGCTGGTCCGTCGCTCATCGGCACCGGCTTGAAACCGGAAGAAATCGCGAAAATCGCGAGAGAAGGGAAAGGCAACATGCCGCCCGGCGTCTTTAAGGGCACGGATGAAGAGTTGAAAAAACTGTCCGAATTCATCGCTGGACTGAAAGCGGAATAATCGTTTCGACACGAAAAAGCTGACTCGCGTTAGTCAGCTTTTTTCGTGCCAACATGAAACCGAGGCGAGGTGCAGATGATGGCATGGCTTTATGCGCTGTTGGCTTCCCGGCCGGTTGTTTGGCTGCTCTTGTTCGTCAACGCGGCCGGCACCATCTATGGATATTATTGGTATCGTTATCAACTTGCCGATACGCCGCCCATCTTTTTGCCGTTTGTTCCCGACAGTCCGACGGCGAGCCTTTTTTTTCTTGTCGTCCTTGTGGCATGGCTTTTCGGCAGGTCGACGCCGCTTTTTGAAGCGTTGGCTTTGGTGACGCTTGTTAAGTATGGAATTTGGGCGGTCGTTATGAATGTGCTCGTTTGGCGCGTCACCGGCACGCTCGATTGGGCCGGGTGGATGCTGATCGTTTCGCACGGGGCGATGGCGATCGAAGGAATGCTGTACGCCCGGTTTTATCGATTCCGCTTCCTTCACCTTATGCTGGCGGCCGTGTGGACGCTGCATAACGATGTCATCGACTACGTTTTTGGCATGATGCCGCGCTATAGTGTGCTGGCTGACTACGCCAACGAAATCGGCTATTTTACGTTTTGGTTGAGCATCGCATCGATTGCCGCTGCGTATCAGCTTGGCGTCCGCCTCCGGCGCCAGCCGCTTCTGCCGGGCGGCATGTCTTTCCGGCAGGCATCAGAGTAGAGCGTTGAACACAAGGAGGAACGTTGGGCGGCAGCTTTCTATTATAGATGCAACGAAGAAGTTTAACATATCCTTGACGGAAAAGCGGTTTGTCCATTTTCGACTGTCGAAGGCAAGCCACAGGCTTGCCTCCGTCACGCCAAGGCGTGACGGAAGACCGAACAACCGCCTGCCCTAAAGACCCATATATGGGTCTTTAAGCGGCGTTGTTCGGTCTCTCGACAGTCGATCAGATACTCGGTAAAAGCTGCAAATGGTAAAGCTTCGAATTGCATCTATATAGCAGTTGCCTGGTCTACTCTTGTCCACTCCTTCATACATTGTACTAGTGGATGAGGGAGGGACGATGATGAAGCGAATCGGGCTAGCCATGTTGTTGTCGCTCGCCTTTTTATGGCCAGCGCCCATTGGCGCGGCTGGACAAACAAACGGTTGGGAGCAGTTGGACGATATTTCCGACGAGGCGCTGCAATTGGCGAAAAACGGTCGTTTTGCCGAAGCAAAAGAAGTGCTCCGCTATTTTTCCAAGCGGTTTTTCGCCCTTGGGGCAAAAGAACGGTTGAAATCGGCCGATGAATTGCGGGCGGTGACCGTGACGCATGAGCAGGCAGTCAAGGCGATGACGGCGCCGATCTCCGCGGAAGACAAAGTGGCGGCGATCACCCAGTTTCGCCTTGTTGTTGACGCCATCCATTCGACATACCAGCCGCTTTGGACGGAGATGGAGCCGGCTGTCATGGAGGCGTTTGCCGCGGTCGAAAAGGCGGCACAACAAGGCGAGCAGAAAGCGTATGCCGCTGCCCTCCGCCAGTTGCTTGACCGCTATACATTGATCGAGCCGAGTGTGAAAATCGACGTGCCGCCGGATATCGCGACAAAGGTCGATGATGATCTTGAGGCGTTGCAGGCCGCCGCGTTTTGGCAACGCGGCGAAGACGAGCAGCGCGAGCAACTTGCCGATGCGCGTCAAGATCTTGAAGCGCTGTTTGCCGGGGTGAAAAAGGACGAAGCTGATCCGTCGCTGATTTGGGTGATGATTTCCACTGGCGGAGTGATCGTGTTGACGCTGACGTACGTTGGCTGGCGGAAGTACAAAGGAGAAAAGGAAGAGAAGCGGGCGCGGCAGCCGGAAGACTAAGCACCGGCGCTTTTTGCGAGGGGGAAACGTTTCCCCCTCTTTTTTGTTTTCCCGTCGCTTTGTGCAAGCACCGCCCCGGCACTTTCAAGCGGCGCTTGCCGGGCTTGTCCCGGTTGGGCTTTCGCGCCAGCGGCTTTTCATGGTTCCAGCGGCCGCTTTTGTTCATCGAGCGTAAACCCTTCGCCGAGCACATCATGCACATCGGTGACGGCGACGAACGCATGCGGATCAACGGATATAATGACACTTTTTAAGCGCGGCAGTTCGTTTTTGGCGACGACGCAATACAAGACGTCGCGGTCGCGCTTCGTATACGAGCCGCGCCCTTTCAGCACGGTGACGCCGCGCTCCATCTCTGTCAAGATCCGGTTGGCGATCTCTTCGCTTTTTTCTGAGATGATGGTCGCCCCTTTTGCCGCATAGCCGCCTTCCTGCAGAAAATCAATGACCCGGGCGGCGATAAAGACGGCGACCAACGTATACATCGCCTCGCGGTATGACAGGTAAAGAAGAAGCGACAATGTGATGACGGTGGCGTCAAAGGCAAACATCGTTTTGCCCATGCTGATGCCTTTATATTTATGGACGAGGCGCGCGATAATATCGACGCCTCCGGTTGTGCCGCCGTAGCGGAAAATAATGCCGAGGCCGACGCCGATAAAGACGCCGGCAAACAAGGCGGCGAGCGTCATGTCATGTCGAAGCGGCATATGAATCATGTAGCGTTGAAAGATGGACAAAAAGACGGAAACGGCGACCGTGCCGATGACGGTATAGAGAAACGTTTGGCGGCCGAGCAGCTTCCAGCCGATGAAAAAGAGCGGAATGTTGAGCGCCAAGTTGGTGATCGCTGGATCCAGTCCGAACAAAAAATAAAGAAGAAGCGTAATGCCGGTAAACCCGCCTTCCGCCAAATTGTTTTGCATGTTGAAATGAACGAGCCCGAAGGCGAAAATAGCGGCGCCAAGCAAAATAAACAGGCAGTTTTTGATCTTTAGTCCAAAAATCATACCGTCCCTCCGTCCGCAAAAATAGTCGGCGCCCTTAATTATAGAGGAACTTGTCCATATAGGCAATGACGAGCGAAAACGGGCGGATTGACAGCGGGCGAAAACATTTGTCAAATGCGCCGCTTTTCGCTAACATGAAAACAGACGAGGTGACAAGCCATGCAGGAGAAAACGATGAAACAAATGCAACAGGAAGTGGATGACTATATCAGTCAATTCAAAGAAGGCTATTTCAGCCCGCTCGCCATGCTGGCGCGGCTGACGGAAGAGCTCGGCGAGCTGGCGCGCGAGGTGAACCATTACTACGGGGAAAAACCGAAAAAGGCGACCGAACAAGAAAAAACGGTGGAAGAAGAGCTGGGCGATTTGCTGTTTGTGCTCATTTGCTTCGCCAATTCGCTCGGCATTGATTTGCAGGCGGCGCACGACCGGGTGATGGACAAGTTTCGCACCCGCGACCGCGACCGCTGGACGCGGAAGGAGGAAGGATCATGACGATTCGCATTGTCATCGCGGGGCCGCGCGGCCGCATGGGCCGAGAAGCGGTTGCGCTCGTGCAGCAAACCGATCACTTTGAACTGGCTGCGGTCATCGACCGCCGTTACGATGGACAAAATTTAGCGGAGATCGACCGATTTTCCGGCGTCAACGCCCCGATTTACACCGATGCGGCCCGCTGTTTTGCGGAGGTGAAGCCGGATGTATTGATCGATTTGACAACGCCGGAAGCCGGAAAGCGGCACACCGAGCTGGCGCTGCGTTACGGCGTTCGTCCGGTCGTCGGCACGACTGGATTTACGCCGGAAGATATCGAGCGGCTCACCAAGCTGGCGGAAGAGAAAGAAATCGGCGCCATCATCGCGCCGAACTTTGCCGTCGGAGCGGTGTTGATGATGAAATTCGCCCGCATGGCGGCCAAATATTTCACTGATGTGGAAATCATTGAATTGCACCATGATCAAAAGCTTGACGCACCGTCCGGAACGGCATTGAAGACGGCGCAGCTCATTGCCGAAGTGCGACCGTCGAAAAAGCAAGGCCACCCGAACGAAAAGGAAACGCTTGCTGGCGCGCGCGGCGCCGCTTACGACGGCATCCCGATCCACAGCGTCCGTCTGCCGGGCTTTGTCGCTCATCAAGAAGTGATTTTCGGCGGCAACGGCCAGACGTTGACGATCCGCCACGATTCGTTCGACCGCCGCTCGTTTATGTCCGGGGTGAAGCTGGCAGTGGAAACGGTGATGCATTTACATACGCTTGTCTATGGGCTGGAGCATATTTTGGAATAGTGTGCAAACTGCGCAAACGGGGGAGAATGGAATGAAAATCGCGTTAATTGCCCATGACCAAAAAAAGGCAGAGATGGTCGCATTTGCGACCGCCTATGCGCCTGTGCTTGCAAACCATGAATTGTACGCCACCGGCACGACCGGCTTGCGCATCCAGGAGGCGACCGGTCTTCCCGTTCATCGCTTCCAATCGGGGCCGTACGGAGGCGACCAAGAAATCGGGGCGATGATCGCCCGCAATGAAATGGATCTGGTCATTTTTTTCCGCGATCCGCTCACCGCCCAGCCGCATGAGCCGGACATCAGCGCATTGATGCGGCTTTGCGACGTCTATGCCGTGCCGTTGGCGACGAACATCGGCACGGCCGAGCTGCTCATCCGCGCGTTGGAGCGCGGCGATTTGGCATGGCGCAGCATTGTGCGCGGCCGAACAAAAGGCGGGGAGGAATCGAAAACAGAAAGGTGACAGCGATGATGGAAACGTGTGACTTGTTGGCGTTCGGCGCCCATCCGGATGATGTCGAAATCGGCATGGGAGGGACGATCGCCAAATACGTACGCCGTGGGTACCGTATTGTCATTTGCGACTTGACGCAAGCCGAGCTGTCGTCCAACGGCACGGTCGACGAGCGGCAGAGAGAGGCGGCCGAGGCGGCCCGCCGGCTCGGTGTATCCGAGCGGTTCAATCTTGGGCTGCCTGACCGCGGCCTTTATGTCGAGGAAGAGGCGATCCGCCAGATCACAGCGGTCATCCGCCGCTGCCGGCCGCGCCTTGTATTCGCCCCCTATTGGGAAGATCGACATCCGGATCACGGGCGATGCGCCCGCCTTGTCGAGGAAGCGGTCTTTTCCGCCGGCATCCGCCGCTATGGCGCCGGAGAGCTTGGCGATGCGCACCGCGTTCGGGCGGTGTATTATTATATGATCAATACCTTTTGCCGCCCGCATTTTCTCATCGATATTAGCGAAACGATCGATGACAAGCTGGACAGCCTGCGCGCGTACGAAAGCCAGTTTCAAAAACGGCCTGGCTCGGTTGACACCCCGCTGACCAACGGCTACATCGAGATGATTGAAAGCCGCGAGCGCTGGTTCGGTCAACAAATCGGCGCGGCGTATGCGGAAGGGTTTTTGACGAAAACGCCGATTCATCTTTCCAATTTGTTTGAGGAGGAGCGATGAAGCTGAAAATCGGGATTGTTTGCTATCCGACGGTCGGGGGCTCCGGAGTGGTCGCCACTGAGCTTGGCAAGCTGCTGGCGGAGCGGGGGCATGAGATTCACTTTATCTCATCGAGCATGCCGTTTCGTTTGAATAAAGTGTACGGCAACATTTATTATCATGAAGTCAGTGTCAACCAATATTCCGTCTTTCAATACCCGCCGTACGATTTGGCATTGGCAAGCAAAATTGCTGAGGTGGCAAAGCGGGAACGGCTCGATGTGCTTCATGCCCATTACGCCGTTCCTCATGCCGTCTGTGCGGTGTTGGCGCGGCAAATGGTCGGCGAGCTGCCGATCATCACGACGCTGCACGGCACGGATATCACCGTGTTAGGCTATGATCCGTCGCTTTCCGATATGATCAAATTTGGCATCGAGCAGTCGGATATCGTTACGGCGGTGTCTGACGCCCTTGCCCGGCAGACGTATGAACTGCTCGATGTGCAAGCGACGATCCATACCGTCTACAATTTTGTCGATGAACGCGTCTACCGTCGCCGGGAAGCGGGCCATTTACGGCGCGAGTACGGCATTCGCGACGATGAACGAGTTGTGATCCATGTCTCGAATTTCCGGAAAGTGAAGCGTGTGCCTGATGTAGTGCGAGCGTTTGCCATCGTGCGCCGGCACGTGCCAGCCAAGCTCTTGCTTGTCGGCGACGGTCCGGAAATGACCGTCGTCTGCCGGCTTGTGAAAGAGCTTGGGCTGCAAGATGATGTCCGCTTTTTAGGAAAACAGGATAAACTCGAAGAGCTGTATTCGATCAGTGATGTGATGATGCTTTTGTCGGAAAAAGAAAGCTTCGGGCTCGTATTGCTTGAAGCGATGGCGTGCGGCGTTCCGTGCATCGGCACGGCCATCGGCGGGATTCCGGAAGTGATTGAGGATGGGAAAACCGGGTTTTTATGCCCGCTTGGCGATGTCAAAGAGGCGGCAAGACAGGCGATGGCGCTGTTGACAGACTGCCGGTTGCACGCTGAGATGGCAAGACAGGCGGTGCAAACGGTCGAGCGCAAGTTCCGCTCGGCCGACATCGTCGGCCAGTATGAACAGCTGTACGCTTCGCTTGCGGCAAGGAAGGTGAAACGATGAAACCGCCGTTTGAACAGGCGCTCGGCATTATCCGACAATTGAAGCGGCATGGCTATGAGGCGTATTTTGTCGGCGGCGCGGTGCGCGACTTGTTGATCGGGCGTGCGATCGGCGACGTCGATATCGCGACAAGCGCTCTGCCGGAAGAAGTGATGCGCTTGTTTCCGAAAACGATCGACGTCGGTTCGAAACACGGCACGGTCGTCGTCGTGCATGAAGGAACGGCGTACGAAGTGACGACATTCCGCACGGACGGCGATTATGAAGACCATCGCCGTCCGGAGTCGGTGACGTTCGTTCGTTCGCTTGAGGAAGACTTAAAGCGCCGCGATTTCACGATGAACGCCATCGCCATGGATGAACGCGGAACGATCATTGATCCGTTTGGCGGACAAGAGGCGATCGAGCGGCGGCTCATTTGCACGGTCGGGGCGGCGGACGAACGGTTTCGCGAAGATGCGCTCCGCATGATGCGGGCTGTTCGCTTCGTCAGCCAACTTGGATTTGCCCTTGCTGAGGACACGAAGCGGGCGATCGTCCAAAACGCACCGCTTATGGCCCACATTTCTGTCGAACGGATGACCATGGAAATGGAAAAACTGCTCGCCGGTCCGTTCGTTGCCGAAGCGCTGCCGCTGTTGGCCGATACCGGGCTGTTCGCTTATTTGCCTGGGCTGGCCGAAAAAGAGCAGCTGCTGCGCTCGGCCGCCGCCTTTCGCTGGCCGTGGCTTACAAAGCGCGAAGAGCGCTGGGCGCTTCTTTGCCGCGCGCTTGATGTCAAAGACATTCGTCCGTTTTTGCGCGCCTGGAAGCTTCCCAACAAAGTAATCGATGAAGCTGGCGCCATTTTGGCGGCGCTCGATGATGTCCCTAGGCCGGAGGCGTGGACGAACGAACAGTTGTTTTTGGCCGGCCTCGAGCGAGCGCTATCGGTTGAAGCGGTGCGCGCCGCGCTTTGCGGCGCGCCGTCTGAACCTCATCATGAGGAGCTCCGCCGCCGCTTTGCGGCGCTGCCGATCAAAACGAAAGGGGAGCTTGCCGTCAACGGGAAAGACGTCATTCGCTGGGCTGGAAAACCGGCCGGTCCGTGGGTGAAAGAGACGCTGGATGCCATCTGGCGGGCGGTCGTCAGCAGCGAAGTCGAAAATGAGAAGGAGCGGATTTACGCATGGCTCATGGAGCGCAATCGGACACACGAAAAAAACTGTTAGAGTTGTTTGCCGAAGCGAACGGCGAGTTTTTGTCCGGGCAAAAAATCAGCGAACAGCTCGGCTGTTCGCGGGCGGCGGTATGGAAGCATATCGAGGAGCTGCGCAAAGAAGGATTTGAACTCGAAGCAGTGCGCCGCCTTGGCTACCGGATTATCAGCACGCCGGATAAAGTGACGGCCAACGAAATCCAGCTCGGCTTAAAAACGGAAAAACTTGGCCACACGATCCACTTTTTTGACGAAGTCGATTCGACGCAGCGCATTGCGGCAAGGCTCGCGTATGAAGGGGCGCCGGAAGGAACGCTCGTCGTCGCGGAAGAGCAAAAGGCTGGGCGCGGGCGTTTGGATCGGAAATGGTTTTCCCCAAAAGGGACGGGCATTTGGATGAGCCTCATTTTGCGGCCGGCCATCCCGCCGCAGCGGGCGCCGCAGCTGACACTGCTTGCCGCGGTGGCCGTCAGCCAGGCGATTCAGGAAGTGACCGGGCTTGTCCCAGACATTAAATGGCCGAATGACATTTTGCTTGACGGCAGAAAGTGCGTCGGCATTTTAACGGAGCTGCAAGCCGACCCTGACCGCGTCCATTCGGTCATCATCGGCATCGGCATCAACGTCAACCAAACGATCGAGCAGTTTCCGGAGGATATCCGGGCCATCGCGACATCGCTGGCCATTGAAAAGGGCGGGCCCGTAAAGCGCGCCCCGCTCATTCAAGAAATTTTGTTCCGGCTTGAGCGGCTGTATGAGCAATATTTGGCGCATGGCTTCCGTCCGATTAAGCTTCTTTGGGAAGGGTACGCCGTT
The DNA here is from genome assembly GCF_052906625.1 of Geobacillus sp. CCR. Classification (NCBI taxonomy): domain Bacteria; kingdom Bacillati; phylum Bacillota; class Bacilli; order Caryophanales; family Anoxybacillaceae; genus Geobacillus; species Geobacillus sp. CCR. Next base: position 62,003 of record NZ_JBREBQ010000015.1, read on the forward strand.
TCGATCGGCAAGCCGGTGACAGCGAGAACGCTGAACGGCGTGATTCGCGGCATCGCCCGCGGCATCACTGACGACGGGCTGCTCATCCTTGAAGATGAGCAAAAGAACATCCATTACATCCATTCTGCCGATATTCAGTTCTAATTTGCCACTAGAAAAATTGTAACAATTTTGTTAAAATACAAAGCGAGGAAAAGGGCAGTATCTTTCGCAAGAAGAACTGCACCGAGGCCGACAGCACGAATAGGTGAAGGAAATGATCTGCCTTGATCCTTTTTTGAAGGACTAGGACAGAGGGATGAACGAAACCGACGGCGGTTTTATGGCGTCCTTCTTTCTCAAGGCGGGAAAGAAGGACGTTTTGTTTCGGGCGGTTCATCTCCTCTGCAGTCAAAGAGGAGGGAACGAAAATGAAAGCGAAAACCGATTTTTTCCACATGAAGCAGGCGGGCGAGCCGATCGTGGTGGTGACCGCCTACGATTTTCCGTCCGCGAAGCTTGCCGAGCAAGCCGGCGTCGACATGATTTTGGTCGGCGATTCGCTCGGCATGGTTGTGCTCGGGTATGATTCAACGATCCCGGTGACGGTCGATGATATGATCCACCATACGAAGGCGGTTCGCCGCGGTGCGCCGAACACGTTTATTGTCACCGATATGCCGTTTATGTCGTACCATGCGTCCAAAGAAGAGGCGCTGCAAAACGCCCGCCGCATCATGCAAGAGTCAGGGGCGAACGCCGTTAAAGTCGAAGGGGCGGATGAAGTCGTCGACATGATTGCCGCGCTGACGAAAGCCGGCGTGCCGGTCGTTGCCCATCTCGGGTTGACGCCGCAATCGGTCGGCGTTCTTGGCGGCTATAAAGTGCAAGGCAAAGATGCCGAAAGTGCGAAAAAGCTGCTCGATGATGCGAAACAATGCGAGCAGGCGGGAGCGATCGCCCTTGTCTTAGAGTGTGTTCCGAAGCAGCTCGGGGCGGCCATGGCCCGGGAACTCACCATTCCCGTCATCGGCATCGGCGCTGGGGCGGAAGTCGACGGTCAAGTGCTCGTGTATCACGATTTGCTTGGCTACGGTGTCACCCGCGTGCCGAAGTTTGTGAAACAATACGCGTCCATCCAAGAGACGATCGTCGAGGCGTTAGCCAACTACGTCGCTGATGTCAAACTGCGCCAGTTCCCGGAGCCGGCGCACACGTTTACGATGAAGGAAGAAGAATGGGTGGCGCTTTACGGAGGAAAGCAAGGATGATCGTGATGGATCAGATTGCAGCGATGCAGGCGCTCATGCGCCAATATCGCCGTGAAGGAAAGACGATCGGGTTCGTTCCGACGATGGGCTATTTGCATGAAGGGCATACCTCCCTCATCGATCGGGCGCGCGCGGAAAACGACATCGTCGTCCTAAGCGTTTTCGTCAACCCGCTTCAGTTCGGACCGAACGAAGACTTTGCCCGCTATCCGCGCGATTTCGAGCGCGACCGGCGCATCGCCGAACAGCATGGAGTCGACGTCTTGTTCCATCCGGAAGCGGACGAGATGTATCCGGAGCCGCTTACCGTACGAGCGATCGTTCAAGCGCGCGCCGACGTGCTGTGCGGACGGTCGCGCCCCGGCCATTTTGACGGCGTGGCGACGGTGCTCATTAAGCTGTTCAACATTGTTATGCCCGACCGCGCGTACTTTGGGATGAAAGATGCCCAACAGGTGGCGGTCGTCGACGGCTTGATCCGCGATCTCAATTTTCCGATCGAGCTCGTGCCGGTGCCGACGGTCCGCGAGGCGGACGGGCTGGCGAAAAGCTCGCGCAACGTCTATTTGTCGCCGCAAGAACGGAGTGAGGCGCCGGCGCTGTATGCAGCGCTTCAAGCGGCCGCTTCCGCCGTCGAACGAGGAGAGCGGAGCGCAGCGGCCATCCGCCGGATGGTTAGAGAGCATATTGAAGCGCATACGCACGCTGAGATCGATTATGTCGAAGTATGTTCATATCCGGATTTGACGCCGCTTGAGACGCTCGCCGGGACAGTGCTGATCGCTGTCGCCGTCCGATTTGCGAGCGCCCGGTTGATCGACAATATCATGATTGAGTTGCCCAAAACCGGCGAACAAGGGGATGGAAAGGGGGAGCAAGCATGTTTCGCACGCTCATGAACGCCAAAATTCACCGCGCTCGTGTAACAGAGGCCAATCTCGATTACGTCGGCAGCATTACGATCGATGAAGATATTTTGGATGCCGTCGGCATTGTGGCTAATGAAAAAGTACAGGTAGTGAACAATAATAATGGAGCCCGTTTTGAAACATACGTCATCCCCGGCGAGCGCGGCAGCGGCGTCTTTTGCCTAAACGGCGCCGCCGCCCGCCTTGTGCAAAAAGGGGACGTTATTATCGTCATCTCATATGTGCTCGTTCCAGAGGAAAAAATCGCCGCCCATCGACCGAAAATCGCGATTATGGACGAAAACAACCGGATTGTGCAGCTCATCGCCGAAGAGCCGGCGCATACGGTTTTATGAGGGCAAAAAGGGGCTTTCCGCCCCTTTTCGTTTTGAGGTGATCGTTTATGGCAACGCGCTTTGTCATCATTGACTTGGAGACAACCGGAAATGGGCCGAAAAAAGGCGATCGGATCATCCAGCTCGGCATGGCGGTCGTCGAAGATGGCCTGATTGTCGAACGGTTTGCCAGCTTTTTTAACCCGGAACGGCCCATTCCGCTGTTCATTCAGCAGCTGACGAACATCAACGAACAGATGGTCGAAGGAGCGCCGCTGTTTGCTGACAAGGCGGGCGAGATCGCCGCCTTGATGCACGGTGCTTACTTTGTCGCCCATAACGTCGACTTTGATTTGCCGTTTTTGCAGGCCGAGCTTGAACGGGCTGGCTGGCCGCCGTTTTCCGGTCCGACGATCGATACGGTCGAGCTCGCCCGCATCGTGTTGCCGACTGCCGAAAGCTATAAGCTCGGCGATTTGGCGAGGCAGCTCGGCCTCCACCACAATCGTCCGCATCAAGCGGACAGCGATGCGGAAGTGACCGCCAAGCTGTTCATTGCCTTGCTCAAGCGGCTCTCCCGTCTGCCGCTTATGACGCTTGAGCAACTGCGCGGTCTTGCCCGCCACTTGAAAAGCGATATTTACTTGCTCCTTGATGCGGTCATCGCCAAAAAGCGGAACAAGGCGCCGGCCGACCGCGCTGTCGCCGTATACCGCGGCATTGCGTTGAAACAACCGGCGCCGGAGCCAGATGAGAGCGATCGGCGCCCCGCTTTGGCTTCGTTCGCTGCCTTTTGCGAACAGGAGCCGCCCCTTCCGCTTCCCGGCTACAAGCGGCGCGCGGGGCAGTGGGAGATGATGCGGCTCGTTTATGAGGCGCTGTCGACGTCCCAGCACGCGCTCATTGAAGCAGGGACCGGACTTGGCAAATCGCTCGCCTATTTGATTCCCGCTGCTTTTTTTGCCTGTGAGCAGCAAGAGCGGGTCGTCATCAGCACGCATACCCTCCAGCTGCAGGAGCAGCTCATTCGCCGCGATTGGCCGGTATTGCGGCAAATCGCGCCGTTTCCGCTCCGCGTTGCCGTTTTGAAAGGGAAGCAAAATTACTTATCCCTTGACAAGTTCGCTTCGTTTTTGTCGGAGCCGTCTGACACGTACGATGCGGCTCTCTTGAAGTGCCAGGTGCTCGTTTGGCTGCTTGAGACCGACAGCGGTGACTTGGACGAATTGAATGTGTCATCCGGCGCCCGTCTCCTATTGTCCGCGCTTGCCATCGGCGAAGAGGAAGACGGCGGGCGGCATCATTTTTTCGCCCGGGCGAAAGAGCGCTCCGAACGGGCGGATGTGGTCATTACCAACCATGCGCTTTTGCTTCATGATTTGACCGGCCCGGCGCCGCTTTTGCCGCCGTTTCGCCATCTGATCATCGATGAGGCGCATCGGCTTGAAGATGCCGCCGCCCGGTGTTTTGGCGAGCAGATTGGCTATGTGTCGTTTCGCCTGCTGACCGCCAAAATCGCGCAGACGATCGCGAAATGGGTAGAAGCAGAACAGGACGCACCGAATGGGGCTCTTGTCCGTTGCCAGCAACGCCTTGAGGAGCTGCAGTTTGAAGGGGACGAGCTGTTCCGCCTGTTGCGCCGCTATGCGTTGGACAAAAAGCCGGCTCGCGCTGGACGTTGCCGCTATCGCTTTTCGCCGACGGACGAACAGAGCCGGGCGTGGCAGGCGGCGGTGGAGTTATGCTGGCGCCTGCGCGATTTGGCGGCGGCGCTATCCGCTGAAGCGAAGCCGCTTCTATCCGCTGATACGAGTGGCGATTTCCCACCATCCGCCTTGCTGTCGGCTGATTTGGCGGCTCTCAACCGGCAAATGGCTGCGCTCGTGCGTTTGCTGACCGAAAAGGAGCCGGGTGTCGTCCGGTGGATCGAAGCGGACGAAAAAGGGGCGGCGAACGCTGTCCGCCTTTACTCGCAGCCGGTTGACCTTGCTGACTTTTTCGCCGATCAACTGTTTATGAAAAAACGGAGCGTCGTTTTGACGTCGGCGACGCTCACTGTCCGCGGCCGGTTCACGTATATGGCGGCGCGTCTCGGTCTTGAGGATTTTTATCCACTTTGCCGCTCGTTTCCGTCGCCGTTTCGTTACGAGGAGCAGGCCGCGCTCTTCGTGCCGGCGGACATGCCGCTCGTTTCTGCCGTGCCGCTTGAAGATTACGCCGAAGCGGTCGCCGCTTCGGTGCTTGCGATCGCCCGACGCCTCGGACGGCGGGTGCTTGTGTTGTTCCCTTCGTATGAACTGTTGAAACTGACGGTTGATGCGTTGAAGACGGAGGAAGAAGGCGAGCCGTTTGTTTTGATCGCTCAAGGGGTGCAAAGCGGCAGTCCGGCAAAGCTCTTGCGGACGTTTTTGCAGTTTGAGCATGCGGTGTTGTTTGGGACGAGCAGCTTTTGGGAAGGGGTCGATCTGCCAGGTTCAGCGCTCGATGTGCTTGTCATCGCCCGCTTGCCGTTTGCGCCCCCGGACGATCCCGTGATGGAGGCAAAAAGCGAGCGCATTCGCCTAGGAGGCGGCGATCCGTTTTCCGAGCTGGCGCTTCCTGAGGCGGTGCTTCGTTTTAAGCAAGGGTTTGGCCGTCTCATTCGCACTGAAGACGACAAAGGAGCCGTATTTGTGCTGGATCGGCGGCTGATGTCTTCCCTGTACGGCGCGGATTTCCTCGCTTCCTTGCCGCCGCTTTCGGTGCATGAAGGCGCGCTTTCTGAGCTGCTTGACAAGGCGGAAACTTGGCTTTCTTAAAGCGCGCTTTATTTCTCATAAAGATGGACGAAACGGCGCAATCTAAAGGTGTCAGGCGGCAAAAAACCCCGCATGAAGCGGGGGCAAAGAAGCAAATTGGCGTTGACGGTGTAGGCGGGCAAATTTGTTATGAAATGATCGGACAAACCTGCTATAATAGGAAAGAAGCACAACTGCGATGACAGTTTGCGCCTTGCCGTTTGGCTTTGTCGGCTTGGCCGCAGAGGTGCGAAGAAGCACGCCTTTGATGTCACCTTCGCTGTATTTGTATTGTTGCCGGAGCCGCCGGCGTGTATAAGTAACAAAATTTGCGCCGCACAGGAGGAAACGACGAAAATGGAAAGCAAAATCGAAGTGCTCGCTACCGTCAAAGTTCAGCACTCCGACGACTTGTACAAAATTGTCGACTGCTTGAACCGAACGCTAAAGCGCGACAATTTGATGTTTGGCCTTGCCTTGGATGAAAACGACAAGCGCCAGGCCATCTTTACGATTTATCGGACGTGATCACGATGAAAAAGTGGGGTTGGTTCACTCTGCTTTTTTTTGGATTCCTCATTTGGCAGGCATGGTCGATTTATGACGAGGCGATGGCGCCCAAACGGCTGATGGTGGAACATGCATTGGCGCGGGCGAAGGAAGCCGCCGGGCTTGCTGATGTGAAGAAAGTCTATACATATTATGGCGACGAAGCGTGCACCGTATTCATCGGAAGAACAAAACAAGGGAAAGCGGTCGTCGTTTGGGTGCCTGAAAAAAAGGGGAGTGTCGTCGTCAAGGGCGTGGACAGCGGCATCAGCGAGGCGGAAGCGCGCGCCATTTTGCAGCGCGACCGCCGACCGCGGCGCATCATCGATGCGACGCTTGGCATGGAAAAAAGCGTGCCTCTTTGGGAGTTGACATATATTGATGCGCAAGGAAGGTATTCGTTTTATTATCTTCACTTTGCGGATGGGGCCTTCCTGAAGAGGTACAGTTTTCAACAGTGAGGACGTGAGGGGGAAGAAGCGATGAAACTGGCAAAACGGGTGGCGTCGCTGACGCCATCGGCGACATTGGCCATTACGGCGAAAGCAAAGGAACTGAAAGCGGCCGGATACGACGTGATCGGCCTTGGGGCCGGCGAACCGGATTTCAACACGCCCCAGCACATTATCGCGGCGGCCATCAAGGCGATGAATGAAGGGCATACGAAATATACGCCATCAGGCGGGCTGCCGGCGCTGAAAGAGGAAATCATCAAAAAGTTTGCCCGTGATCAAGGGCTTTCGTACGAGCCGGCGGAAATCATCGTCTGTGTCGGGGCGAAGCATGCGCTTTATACGCTCTTTCAAGTGCTGCTTGATGAAGGCGATGAGGTCATCATTCCGACGCCGTATTGGGTGAGCTACCCGGAACAAGTGAAGCTGGCTGGCGGCGTTCCGGTTTACGTTGAAGGGCTGGAAGAAAACGACTTTAAAATGACGCCGGATCAGCTGAAACAGGCGATTACCCCGAAGACGAAGGCGGTTATTATCAACTCCCCGAGCAATCCGACCGGCATGATTTATACGGCCGAGGAGCTGAAAGCGCTCGGGGAAGTATGCTTGGCGCATGGCGTGTTGATCGTTTCGGACGAAATTTATGAAAAATTGATTTACGGCGGGGCGAAACATGTGTCGATCGCCGAACTGTCGCCGGAGCTGAAGGAGCAGACGATCATCATCAACGGCGTATCGAAATCGCACTCGATGACAGGGTGGCGCATCGGCTACGCGGCTGGACCGAAAGACATCATTCAAGCGATGACCGATTTAGCAAGCCATAGCACATCGAATCCGACATCGATCGCTCAATATGCGGCCATTGCCGCCTACAGCGGGCCGCAGGAGCCGGTCGAACAAATGCGCCAAGCGTTTGAAGAACGGCTCAACATCATTTATGACAAGCTTGTGCAAATTCCAGGCTTCACCTGCATCAAACCGCAAGGAGCGTTTTATTTGTTCCCGAACGCCCGAAAGGCGGCGGATATGGCCGGATGCCGCACGGTCGACGAGTTCGTCGCCGCCTTGTTGGAGGAAGCGAAAGTCGCGCTCGTGCCTGGTTCTGGGTTTGGGGCGCCGGATTACGTCCGCTTGTCGTACGCGACCTCGCTTGAGGCGCTCGAGACAGCGATCGAACGCATCCGCCGGTTTATGGAGGCGCGGGCCTAAGGCGCTTTGCGCCAAGGTGTCAGAGTGGAAAGAAAAGGGCGGCTTTGTTTGGCGCAAAGCCGCTTTTTCCGCGTCGGTGGGAGCGGCGGACTGTCGGCTGGCTCCGGGCGGCTGCGCCGAAGGGCGATGGGGAGGGCAGCATCGTTTTGCGCTGCTTTGGCTGGTCGTTGCCGTGACGCCGACGGAACGGTATAATAGCGAATGATGGACGTGTTGATTATTGGAGGGAATCAGTGCGTGAAAACGACGACGATTGCGGAAGTGAATCAATACGTAGGACAACAAGTGACGATCGGCGCTTGGCTCGCGAACAAGCGCTCAAGCGGGAAAATCGTCTTTTTGCAGCTGCGCGACGGCACTGGCTTTATTCAAGGCGTCGTCGAAAAGGCGAACGTCTCGGAAGAGGTGTTTCAACGCGCAAAAACATTGACGCAAGAAACGTCGCTCTATGTGACGGGCACGGTGCGCATCGACGAGCGCTCCCCATTTGGCTACGAGCTGTCGGTTGCCGATTTGCAAGTCATTCAAGAAGCAGTTGACTATCCGATTACGCCGAAAGAGCATGGCGTCGAATTTTTGATGGACCATCGCCACCTTTGGCTTCGGTCGCGGCGCCAGCACGCGATCATGAAAATTCGCAACGAAATCATCCGGGCGACGTATGAGTTTTTCAACGACCGCGGGTTTGTGAAAGTCGACGCCCCGATTTTGACTGGCAGCGCACCGGAAGGAACGACCGAACTGTTTCATACGAAATATTTTGATGAGGATGCCTATTTGTCGCAAAGCGGCCAGCTCTACATGGAAGCGGCGGCGATGGCGCTCGGCAAAGTGTTCTCATTCGGCCCGACGTTCCGCGCCGAAAAATCGAAAACACGCCGCCATTTGATCGAGTTTTGGATGGTGGAGCCGGAAATGGCGTTTTATGAGTTTGAAGACAATTTGCGGCTGCAAGAAGAGTACGTCTCCTACCTTGTGCAGTCGGTGCTCGAGCGCTGCCGGCTTGAACTCGGGCGGCTCGGGCGCGACGTGTCGAAGCTTGAGCTGGTCAAACCGCCGTTTCCGCGCCTAACGTATGATGAGGCGATCAAGCTGCTTCATGAAAAAGGATTGACCGACATCGAGTGGGGCGATGACTTCGGTGCGCCGCATGAGACGGCCATCGCCGAAAGTTTTGACAAACCGGTGTTCATCACCCACTATCCGGCCTCTTTGAAGCCGTTTTATATGCAGCCGGACCCCAACCGCCCCGACGTTGTGCTATGCGCCGATTTGATTGCGCCGGAAGGATACGGGGAAATCATTGGCGGCTCGGAACGGATTCACGATTATGAGCTGCTCAAGCGCCGCCTTGAAGAGCACCATTTGCCGCTTGAAGCGTATGAATGGTATTTGGATTTGCGCAAATACGGTTCTGTGCCGCATTCAGGGTTCGGGCTCGGCTTGGAGCGCACTGTCGCTTGGATTTGCGGCGTCGAACATGTGCGCGAGACGATTCCGTTCCCGCGGCTGCTCAACCGGCTTTATCCGTAAAAAACCCCCTGCAAAAAGGGGGTTTTTTCGCCGCCGTCATGTTATACTATAGTTGAGGTGCATCGGCATGGAAAAGAAAAAGGTGGCCGAATGGCTGGCGCAAGGAAGCATCGCCGTCCCGAAGCTGCTGCTTGGCCACTACAAGCAGCTTGGGTTGGGCGAGGGGGAGCTCGTCTTGCTTTTGCATATGCAGTCGTTTTTCGAAGAAGGCGTCTTGTTTCCGACGCCGGCCGAGCTGGCCGAAAGAATGACGGTCTCGGCAGCGGAATGCATGGATATGGTGCGTCGGCTCTTGCAAAAAGGGATGATCGCGATTGAAGAGCATACGGATGAACAAGGCATTCGCAACGAAAAATATACGCTTGAACCGCTTTGGGAGAAGCTCGTGCATCATTTGTACACCCAAGCCGCTCAACAGAGGGAACTCGGCCGGCAGGAGGAAGAGGAGAGCTTATACACCGTTTTTGAGCAGGAGTTTGGCCGCCCGCTCTCCCCGTTCGAGTGTGAAACGCTTGCGATGTGGATCGATCAAGACGGCCATGAGCCGGCCATCATTAAAGCGGCGCTGCGCGAAGCGGTGCTGTCGGGGAAGTTGAATTTCCGCTACATCGATCGCATCTTGTTTGAATGGAAAAAGAATGGCATTCGCACGATTGAACAGGCGCACGACTACGGCAAAAAGTTTCGCAAGCCGTCCTCCCGTTCGGCGAAACAGACGGCGGGAGAATTTAAACAGACGATCCCGTTTTTCAATTGGCTCGACTCGTAACGAGAGGCGCTGTCTCTCGTTTTTGTTTGTCCAAAAATGGCCAATCGAACCGGTAAAAGGCGTCGTTTTATTCGGGCCAATATGGCAATAAGGAGGAGACGAGGTGCTGACAAAGCAACAAATCCGCTACTGTTTGGATGAGATGGCAAAAATGTTTCCGGATGCGCATTGCGAGCTTTTGCACCGCAATCCGTTTGAGCTGCTGATTGCGGTTGTTTTGTCGGCGCAATGCACCGATGCGCTCGTCAACAAGGTGACGAAACGGCTGTTTGAAAAATATCGGACGCCGCACGATTATATTGCGGTGCCGCTTGAGGAGCTTGAGCAAGATATCCGCTCAATCGGCTTATATCGGAACAAAGCGCGAAACATTCAAAAGCTGTGCGCGATGTTGATTGACAAGTACAACGGCGAAGTGCCGCGCGACCGCGATGAGTTGATGAAGCTGCCGGGCGTCGGGCGGAAGACGGCGAACGTCGTTGTGTCCGTTGCGTTCGGCGTGCCGGCCATCGCTGTTGATACACACGTCGAGCGCGTCAGCAAACGGCTTGGCTTTTGCCGCTGGGACGACTCGGTTTTGGAAGTCGAGAAGACGCTGATGAAAATCATTCCAAAAGAAGAATGGTCGATCACCCACCACCGAATGATTTTTTTTGGCCGCTACCATTGCAAGGCGCAGTCTCCGCAATGTCCGTCATGTCCTCTTCTTCATTTATGCCGTGAAGGAAAAAAACGGATGCGAAAACGGGAGGAAAAAGCGGCAAATCAGAAGTGAACGGAACCGCGAAAGGGCTTGGTGAAGAAGGGCCAGCAGCATGCCGGTCGGTCATGAAAAAACGGATGGCGCAAAAGCCATCCGTTTTTTGGGAATGCAGCTGTTATGGACGGGTGCCAAGACCCGCTCCGGATCCGTTTTTTAACGGCGGGGAGACAGGCGGCGTTCCGCTGTTTGCACCTGTTCCGCCGTTCGTTCCGTTCGTTTGGCCGCTGTTGTTCGTTCCTTGGTTGTTTGTTCCATCCGTTTGGCCATTGTTTTGGTTGGCCCCGCCGCTGTTGCCATTTTCTTGTCCGCCGCTTGCGCCGCCGTTTTGTTCATTGTTGTTTCCCTGACCGTTTTCGTTTCCGTTATTCCCGCTGTTGCCTTGATCGGTGCCGCCGTTTTGCCCGCCGCTGCCTTGGCTGTCATCCCCCGGTTGTTGTGGCGCGGGAGTTTGATCTTCTCCGCCGGGGACATGAACGCTGGCTATGGCCGGTTTGCTCATTCGTTCGCCGTCTTTTGCGTACACGGCGATTGTGTACGTCCATCCTGGCGTCGGATTGGAAATCGTGATCGAACGGTCTTTTGTGGTGATCGTATTCGTTTGACCTTGGCCATCTTTGACGCGCACCTCGAAGATCGTCTCATCGGTTTGCTCATCGTATGACCACGAAACCGAGATGGCGTTCGCCGCTTGGTCGTACACAGCGGTCAACCCTTTCACCGCCGGCAGTTCTTCCGGCGCGTCGTTCGCCGTCTCCGTCGGCTCAGTGCCGCGCACGAACAATTCATACGTAATTTCGCTTTCCGGCGTGTATTTGCCGGCAAGTTTCGGCGGATTTGTGCCTTTTTTGATCGGCAGTCTGACGACGCTCTCCGGCTGCTTGAAGCTTCCGCTGCCGTCATCGATATGGGACATTAAGTTTTTCAACAAGTATTTCGGGATTTTTTGTTCCTCTATACTAAGCTTTGCCGTGCTGCTTCGCTTGCTGAAGCCGACCCAAATGGCCGCCGTATAGTTTGGCGTATAGCCGACAATCCAGCTGTCCGGCACATCGTCCCGGTCAAGGCCGAATTTTGCTCCATCTTTCCCATAGTTCGTCGTCCCTGTTTTGCCTGCGAGCTCAAGTCCTGGAACATTGGCCAATTGACCTGTTCCGGAGCGGATGACAGACTTCAGCACGTCCGTGATCATGTAGGCGGTATAGTCGTGCATCACTCGTTTTGGTTTGGGTTGCAAATCCATTTCCGTGCCGTCCGGGAAGACGATTTTTGTCACGGCATATGGCTTCGTATAGACGCCGTTATTACCAAAAGCAGTGTACGCTCCAGCCATTTGCAGCACCGATACGTAGCGGGATACTCCGCCGATAGCGTAAGGCTCATATACTTCATCAAAGCCCATGCCGAGTCGGTTAGCGAACTCCATCGCCCGCTCTTTGCCGACGGCTTGATAGGTTTTGAGCGCCGGAATGTTGTATGACCACGTGAGAGCTTTGCGCAATGTCACCGGCCCAGCGTATTTTCCGCCGGCGTTGCGGATCGGCGTGCCGTCCGAATACGTATACGGCTCGTCAACAAGAATGTGCGCTGTTGACCATTTTAAATATTCAATCGCCGGGCCATAGTCCAAAATCGGCTTGATCGTTGAACCGGGCTGGCCGACCGGTTGGATTGCGTAGTTGAAGCCGAATTCGATATTGTCGCGATGGCGACCGCCGCCTAACGCGCGAATGGCGCCTGTTTTGGTGTCGACGACGGCGATGCCGGATTGCAAATCCTTCTTATTGGTAAAGTATTTGTCAGAGTTTAATAGCTTTTCTACGTATGTTTGAACGTTTTGATCGAGCGTTGTATAAATTTTCAGCCCATCTTCAAAGACGTTGACGTTCGCTTTGTCGGTCACTTCTTTGATTACTTCGTCAATGAAGGCGTCATATGGTACATCATTTTGCGATTTTTTCCGTTTTGTCAGCATCGATTGAATCGGGACTTGTTTCGCTTTTTCCGCTTCTTCCTGGCTGATAAAGCCATGTTTCACCATAAGCGACAATACCGTATCGCGCCGTTTTTTTGCCGCCTCTGGATGGTCATACGGATTATACCGGTTTGGACTTTGCGGCATGCCGGCAAGCAAGGCTGCTTCCGGAAGAGTGAGCTCTTTCAAGTCCGTCTTGCCAAAATAATATTCGGCGGCGCGAGCGACGCCATAAATGCCGTCTGAATAATAAATTTTGTTCAAGTACATTTCCAAAATTTCATGCTTCGAATATTTTTGTTCCAGCTGCAGTGCCAGCCAAGCTTCTTGCGCTTTCCGTTCCAGCGTTTTTTTGGATGAGAGAAACGTCATTTTGACGACTTGCTGGGTGATCGTGCTGCCGCCTTCTGCACCAAATCCTTCCTTGATGTTGGCGAGGACGGCGCCGGCCAAGCGGACGATGTCGATCCCGTGGTGTTCATAAAAGCGGGCGTCCTCTGTTGCCAAGACGGCATCTTCAAGCACTTTCGGCACGTCTTTATACGAAATGTACGTTCGCTTGTAGCCGCCAAGCTCCGCTACTTGTTTTCCATTCATATCGTACAAGACGGAAGAAAGCGGATCTTTAATTTTGGCCTCATCCAGCGGAGGAGCGTCCTTAACGAAATAGGCGAAAGTGGCAATACCCCCGATGGCGCCAAGGACCATCATCAGCAATATCGCAATGGCGATGGTTTTTAACCACGATCTTCCTCGTTTCGTTTTCGCTTTCTTCTGTTTCGTTTGTTTCGCTGCCTGCTTTCGTTCTACGCGAGAACGATATTCACCAGACATAAGCAAATCCTGCCTTTCTTACAAGTTTTCACTTCAACGGGTGAAGTACACGTTGTCTACTACACTAATATAATCAATTCTCGGCTGGTAGCCAAGCGGAATGGAATGTCCATGCCGTTCGATCTCTTGTTTCGGAATCGACTTTCGTCCGCCGGCTTCCTGTTTGTTCCACCAAGCGATCAAATGAGAGGCGTCAAGCAAATACGTTTCATTGAGCAAAGAAAAACGCAAAATCGCAAAACAAATGCCGCCGTGGGCGACGACTTGCTCCATATGGCGGATTTGATGAGCGTGGAAATTTTTCAGCGGAAACGCCGTTTTGTTTTTTGTCTCTTTCGCCTCAAAGTCGATGTACTTGCCGCGGTACACACCGTTGTAGTCGGTCGTCGACGCTTGCCGGAAGTAGGCTTCGGTAATGACGGCGGCGCTCCGTTTCGGATAGTCGACGCGCACGATTTGCACCGGGGTCGGCTTTTTATGGATGACAGCGATGCCGCGTTCCCGGTAATATTCATTCGTCGCGTTTAAGTCGTCTTCGAGCGTCATGCCGCGATTGGCATAATCGGCCGCCGGCCGGCGCGCGGCGTTCGGCTTGTTTCCGCGATACTCTTTTCCGCTCGGGTATTTGAGTGCCATCGCGTTCATCTCCTTTGAATGGTTTTTATTATACCATACGCTCCGGTCATATGCGCTCTTTTTCTTTTCCTCCTTTCGACTGAAGGCAAGCGAAGGAGGTCAATGTCGAATGGCGGCTGCTTGCCACTTTCTTTGCCGAATTCGTTCTACTTTTGTCGCCGCAGCAGGAGTCGTCCTTCCCGCCGCGAATGGAATATCATCATGCGAGAAATGGGGGAGAGGGAATGGAAAAACGGCTCGTGAAAAAAGAGGAGATCGAAAAGCAGCTGCAGGAAATTGTTGCACTCATCGAGCAGGTCGATGCGAAAATGGAAAAAGTGATCGCCGATGTCATCGAAGAGCGTTATACGCAAAATCAAGCACAGCTCGGGCGGCTTGAAGGGCAGATCGCCGGCGTGGAACAGCGGCTTGAGAAGGAGAAGCAGCGTGCTGCACTTCCGCTTTCGTCGAAACTGTATTTGGTGTGAGCCGGTCGGTATGGTATCATCAAACAGAAGCGCATCGCGGCAAAACGCATCCGTTCTCCGGGCCATAGGGCACATGGGCAAACCGGATTTGCCGGCATGGATAAGGAGGAGGCGCCATGGAAAAAGAGCTTAAGGCGTTGACGAAGCGGCTGCAACAATACAACGAACAGTTGCTTTTGATCGCCCGGCGCGCCCGCGAGCGGAACGAGGAGCCGGATTTTTTTGGCGACGTGAAACCGATGGCCGAAGAGGTGCAGGCCGTTGCCGAACGGTGGAAGGACGCCGCTTCCCGCTGGGTCCGCCATGCGCGGCCGAAATATGTCCATGAGCGGCAAATTGAAGCCGCCGCCGACCATATGGCGAAGCTGTGCGTTGAGGCATTTTATCCATCCGTTCCTGAGCGCCGCATCAAGCAATACAGCCAGGCCGTCGCTTATACGCTGGCGCTTGTCAAGGAACGGCTTGACGACACGAGCGAAGCAGGCAAGGAGAGGCTTTGACGGGGCAGGAGAAAGCGGCCGCACGGAAAAAGGGGCTGACCCAAAACGCGAGTGCGTTTTGGATCAGCCCCCTTTTTTGTTTTATGTGTCTTTGCCTGTTGTGATCGAGACAGGGCCGCCTTCTGCAGTAGCGACGGTGTTGATCTCGTATTCGACCCGCTCCGTATGCTTGGGCGGCGCTGGTTTTCCATGTTTCGGCTTTTCATGGTCATGGCCTTTCAATTTATGGTTAAAGTGGACGCCTCGACCCATCGCCAATCCCCCCTTGCACGACAATTCCTCTTGCCTCTTTAGGGTGGGAAGAAACATCGTTTTTTATGCGTCTTGAGGAACAGGGGCAAAAAAAAGAAGGGAAAAGCTCCCTCATCGTCCTACAGCCCAGCGTATTCCCCTGCTTCATCCGGCTGAGAGGCGCCGGCTTTTTCGAGCTCACGCACGAGATCGCGGTACTCGGCGAGCGAAATTTCCCCGCGCAAATACAGACGGCGGGCAAAATCAAGCAGTTCGTTCGCCTCAGCCGGTTCGCAATGTTTGACCGCCATAAACTTATGCTTTAACTCCGTCACGTTCATTGATGCTTTTCCCCCTTCCCCCTTTTTTACATCGTACCATAAAAATAGGAAGAAAGAATGATTTCGGAAAATTAAAACTTCCGACAAGAGATGACATGTCCGTACACGCCATCGGGCGCCGTCACATATACTAGTGGCAGCCCACCTCTTCGGCCTGGAAGGTTGGTGGCTCATCAGCATGAATGTTGTTCGTTTGCGTGCGAAACAGCGCACGGCCGCATCTTGCCTGTACGAGCCGCTTTCTAGGCAAGGGGGAATGGACACCAACAATGGGGGAGAAGGAATATGCATCGTTACTCGCGCCCGGTTTTACCACCGCCCACGTATGGTCCCTATGGCTTAGGCAGCCATTATCATCCTTACTTCCACTATGGAGGTTCATCTTTTCCATCGGCGCCGGGGCACTGGCCCTTTTTTCCGTCCACCCATGCCGCCCCGCCTCCCCATCCGGCGTCATACCCAAAGCCGGGGCCGCTTTTGCCGCCGCCGCGCCCGTCGTTTCTCGCCCAGTTTAAAAACAGCGACGGAACGTACGATATCAACAAAATGATGAGTACCGTGGGGCAAATGATCAATACGGTCAATCAAGTGAATGGCGTGTTGAAAGGATTGCTCGGTACGTTTAAAAAATGAAACCGCGTCATGGCGCGACGGTCGAGCGCGCTTGAAAAAGGGAAACCGCTCCGCCGTTTGCACGGGGAGCGGTTTTCACGTGTGCGCCCGGCATGGGTGCAGTCTATAGGGTGAAAGTCCCGAACTGCGAAGGCAGAAGTAGCAGTTAGCTTAACGCAAGGGTGTCTGCGGCGACGCAGAATCTGAAGGAAGCGGGCGGCAAACT
>NZ_JBREBQ010000016.1:0-77696 GCF_052906625.1 Geobacillus sp. CCR
TTTTGTGTACAATTCATCTGAAGTCCTCCTTGGTATGGTGAGTGATGTGTTTGACACCCCTGCATCATACCAAGAGGGCTTTTTTTGATCAAGTCCCCGGAAAAGCTCCTAACGGGAATGCTCCTTTGAAGGCAAATGTTTCAAAAACGCATCGAGCGATTGTTCGATATCGGCTTTCACTTTTTGAAAAATTTCATTTTCGACTGCTTCATCGCGGTCGCCGGACGGAACGTAGCCATGGTTGGCTTTCTCTTGCAAATAGAAGCGGATGCGTTCGTCTGTTTGCCGGGCGATGTCTTGCAAAATGAACTGGCGGTACGTATCGTCGAGGCGGCGGCCGTATTGCTGCTCAAGGCGTTTTAACGTTTCCGACGCTTCCCCGTTGAGATAGGCGGCCACTTTTTCTTGAATCGGGCGCAACAGCACCGGTTCCGGCTTTGGAATTACGGTTTTGACCGGTTCGACGGCAAAGTCTTCAATTGTACCGCTGGCTCCGGGCGGAGCGATCCCGATGTTTAGCGTTCCTTCGAGCGTTTCCACTTTGAGCTGGTCAAATTTATATTCAATTCGTTCGATCGATGTGCGCGGCTGAGCCTCCATTTCCCGAAGCCGGGCTTCGAGTGCGTGGAGACGGCGTTCCAGATCCCGTATTTTTTTTGTTTGCCATAATAAATAGCGGTGCAGCTTGACGAAATACTCGTAAATGCTCATTGTGCACCATCATCCTCTCCAAAGAGCCCTCTTACTTCAATATATGGACGGCCTTTCGCTCTCATCACTTTTTTTCGCTGAATTTAGCGGGTGGCTGAATGGAGAGGAACGAGAGGAGCGGATGCACCGGGCGGCACGGTCGCCTGTGGGGCCGGACCGGTGAATCCGCCGGTGTTGGCAAGCGTTGAGAGCGCTTGAATGCTTCCGGCGCTGCCGATTTGCAAAACAGATGAATTGGTGACCGAGCCGATCCGCAACTGGTGGATGCAGATGCTTTGGCTGATGTAAACGTGCACCCTCCTTCTCCTCCTTCAAACGTTTCCGACGATATTTTCATCGGCGACATCGGCGTCATTCGTATTGGTATTGCTGTAATAGTTATAGATATGAAGCCCGTCGCCGGTGTTAAACGAACCGGCGCCAGCGAACGTTTTCGTCACGCTTTGCGGGGAAATCGCAAACACATCGCCAATATGGAACACGCCGCTGCTTCCGATGCTGTTCAGTTTGACGACTCCGACAAAAGCCGGCATGTGGGCATGCTCCCTTCCTTGTTTTCTTCGTTGATACTAGTGTATGGGCGCAAGCTGCGAAACGTTCGCTTTAATTGTTGGCGGCATTATTTGAGTCGAACACATCCGGATCGCCGGTGTTTGTAAAGCTGACGAACGTATTCGTCTGCAGGAAGTCCCCGTTGTTGCCGCCGCCTGAGCCGGTATTGGATTTCAACGTGCTCTTTGGTGTGATTTGCAAGACGTCGCCGAAATTCACCGTGCCGTCGCCGCTGACATGGGTGATTTTAATTGGACCGCTGATAAATGAAGGCATGAAGAGCCCCCTCCTTTTTCGTCGTGTCGCTATCGTTATTGTATGAAAACGGAGAAAAAACGGTTCAATGCGGGGTGAGAGTCCAATTGAGGAAAGCAGCTCCCGCGTATGATAAAGAAAGGGAACGGGCAGAAAGGAAGGGGAAAGGGGATGCCAGCAATCGTCATTGGTGGGATCAAAGTGACGAACGTAAGCGGCAATGGCACTGTCAACATGGGCGATGTGCTGCAAATCGCTCCGAAAAGCACCACGAAGTCAAACTCAGGTGCCGGCGGCGGCAATACTGGCGATTTCTTGCAAACGAATACGTTTTGCAGCGTCACGAATACGGTCGATCCGGATGTCTTGGACGCCGGGGTGAAAGGAAATAACTAGCTATTGTCGAGACGACTCCCCTAGCGTTCGTTTTTGGAAAAAAGAAGAAACCAGGTTCTTTTTTGGCGCAATGGAGTGGACTATCCAAGAAAGAGGGCTGACTTCAAAAGTCATTTTACGACTTTTGGGACGGCCCTCTTTTTCTTTATGCCATCTTTGTTATATAATACAATTGTGAATTTTCTAAAACATAAAACAGGGGGATGGGAGAATGAATGCGCCGCTCGTGCTCCATCACTTTTTCGATCGCGCCGTGGCTCTCTATGGGGACAAGACAGCCATGATTTGTTCGGGGCGGACGGTGACGTATCGTGAGCTTGGCGAACGAGTGTCGAGGCTTGCCAACGGGCTGCGGGGGCTTGGCGTTCGCAAAGGCGACCGCGTGGCGTACTTGGCGCCCAACACGCTCGAGATGCTCGAAGGGTTTTACGGTGTGTTTGAAGTGGGAGGGGTGATGGTGCCGCTGAATACGCGGCTGAAACCGGATGATTACGTTTTTATTTTGAATCACAGCGAAACGAAAGTGTTGTTTGTGGATCAGGAGCTGTACGGGCTGATTGCACCGGTCAAAAACAAGCTTGAAACGGTCGAGGAGATCATTGTCCACCATAAAACAGAGGCGGCGATTGATGAAACCGCTTACGAAGAATGGCTCGCCGCCCAGTCGTCAGCGCCGGTTCCGCGCCCGATGATCGATGAGAACGATATATGCAGCTTGCTATATACAAGCGGGACGACAGGCAACCCAAAAGGAGTCATGCTGACGCATCGGAACAACTATTTGCATGCGCTTGTGACGATGCACCATTTGCGTGTGTCCGACCGCGATACGTATTTGCATGTGTTGCCGATGTTCCACGTCAACGGCTGGGGGGCTCCGTTTTATTACACCGCCAACGGGGCAACGCAAATCGGTTTGCGTAAAGTCGATCCGAAAGTCATTTTTGATCTTGTCAAGGAACATCAGGTGACGGTTATGCATATGGCTCCGACTGTGCTCAATATGTTGCTGCAATATTATGAGCAATATCAACCAGATGTCCCGGAAGGCGTGCGGGTCGTCATCGCCGGTTCTGCGCCGCCGCCGGCGTTTGTCGCACGCGTTGAGGAAAAGCTCGGCTGGGAGTTTATCCAGGTGTACGGCATGACCGAATCGTCTCCGCTCAGCACGATTTCGCTCATTCGTCCACAGCTTGACGGACTGCCTGTGGAGCAAAAGCAGCGGATCAAGGCAAAAGCCGGCTATCCGATGATCGGCTGCGAGGTGAAAGTCGTCGACGAGAATGGAGAGGAAGTGCCGAAGAATGGACGGGCGATCGGTGAGGTGATTGTCCGCAGCCATGGCGTCATGAAAGGATATTGGAAAAACGAAGAAGCGACCGCCGCAACGATCCGCGACGGCTGGCTGTATACCGGCGATATGGCGACCGTCGATGAATACGGGCATATTGATATCGTCGACCGGAAAAAGGATATTATTATTAGCGGAGGGGAAAATATTTCGTCGATTGAAGTCGAAGGAGCGCTTTATGAGCATCCGGCTGTGCTTGAAGCGGCCGTCATCGCCGTGCCGCATGAAAAATGGGGGGAAACGCCGCATGCGTTCGTCGTCGTTCGACCGGGGCATACGGTGAGCGAAGAGGAGCTGATCGCCTTTTCGCGGGAAAAGTTGGCCCACTTCAAAGCGATCACGGGTGTAACGTTTGTGGATGAGCTGCCGAAAACAGCCTCCGGAAAAATTCAGAAAGTACACTTGCGCCGCCAATATTGGGATGCAATTGGAAAATCGGGCCGCTATGTCAACTGATGATACAGGCATGCGCCTTCAGACGGGCAGAGGAGAGCGCATCGAATGAAATGGATAAGGCGGCGGGCGTGCCGGCAAGGTCGTAAGGCGTCGCCGATTGCGCAGACGGCTAGGCGGTAGAAAGAAGGGAGAAAGCGATGATCAGATCGACCGAGCGAATCGCCGCAGCGGATGTGTTGCGTGGATTCGCCTTGCTCGGCATTTTGCTTGTCAACATGCGTTATTTTTCCTCGCCGGCGTTATACGACGACGGCGTCAAGGGCAGTGATTTTGACCGAGTTTTCGTTGCCGTCGTGGATGTGTTGTTTGAAGCGAGCGCGTATCCGCTGTTTGCCTTTTTATTCGGCTTTGGCGCCGTGATGATGTTCCGCCGGCTCCAAAGCCGCGGGGAGCGGCCGATTCCGATTCTTTTGCGCCGCTTCTTTCTTTTGCTTGGGATCGGCATTGCTCATGCGTTTGGCCTTTGGTTTGGCGATATTTTAATCCCCTACGCCCTCGCCGGGTTCATCATGCTTTTCTTTTTCGCCGCCCCGCCTCGTTGGTGGCGGACGGCGGCTGTTGCCGTCTTTTTTCTTTTTCACGGCCTCATGGCGCTGTTGTTAACTCTCAATGTATTGGCCGGAGAAATGGAGACAGCCGGCGGCCACGAGACCGCGGCGGCCGCGGCGGTTCGCCATTATCGAAACGGAACGTTTCGTGACGTGTTTTGGCAACGGTGGAACGACTGGATGTATATCAACGGCGATGGAGGGCTTTTGCTTACGGTGTTGACCGTGCTGCCGTTTTGTTTGCTTGGCGGCTATGCCGCCGACCAACGTTGGCTTGAAGCCGACCGTCACTCGCCTGCGAAGCTGCGCCGCCTGATGAGGTGGGCGCTATGTTTTGGTTTAGCACTGAAAACAATTCCGTATTGGGCTGCGGCCAACGACTTGACAATGTACATCCAAGACAGCTTCGGAGGCGCCGCTTTGGCGGTGTTCTACGCGGCGGCAGCCGTGTTTATCTGCGGGAAACCAAGTTGGCAGCGCGCTTGGCGGTGGTGGCAAGACGTCGGGAAAATGTCGCTCACCCATTACCTCGCGCAATCGCTCGTTTGCACGTCGCTGTTTTACGGTTATGGGCTTGGGTGGTACGGACGCACAAGCGCATGGCAGGAGATGTTGATTGCGTTTGCCTTGTATGCAACTCAAGTGTGGATAAGCCGCTTTTGGTTTGCGCGTTTTCATTATGGCCCGGTTGAGTGGATGTGGAGGTGGGGGACATACGGAACGCGGCCGCCGTTTCGCCGCCGGCCGGGGCAATAAAAACCCCCGCTTACTGAACGGACGGGGAAGGCGATTCAAAAATCCTCGTTTGCTGCAAATATTGATTGATCAATTGGTCAAGCTCTTGGCTGCATTCGATCGTCTCTTTGGCCGTGAACCCATAAGTGAGCGCCAATTCGATCATTTGTTGTCGTTTTTCTTCAATTTGCAACAGAACCATTTCCTTCACCATCAATTCGTTTGAAATGTTGGTTGAGGCATGCCGCGTCGATGCAAGACGTTTGTTGCATGACGAAAGTCGCAATCGACGCCCTAGTGGAAACTAAACATTATTATACATATCACGACGAAAAAAGAAAGCGATTCGGGAAAATAAGTGATAAATTTCCTAATTTAGACAAAATTCTACAAAAACAGGACTTTTTCGCCTCGATGGCGAATATCATCCTCAACGCGCCAAAATGGCGAAGGCGGGTGGAAGAGAAGAGTTCACGAAGCGTCCGCTGCATAACAAAGAAAGGGAGAGAGACACGATGAAACTGATCACCGCACTTTTCGATGGAGAAACGTTTGTCGGAGCCGTGCCGCAAGGAGACGACCGGGCGGTTCATTTGCGCCGCGCCGAACGGACGATGGATGGGACGGAGACGATGCCGACGACTATGCTTGAGGCGATTGCCCAAGGGGAGGCGTTTTTCACCCGAGCACAAGAAGTAGTTGACTGGGCGCTGCGCCACCCGGCACCGGAGTACGTTTATCGCCTCAGTGATGTCCGTCTTTTGGCCCCGATCCCACGGCCGGCGAAAAACATTTTTTGCATCGGCAAAAACTATGTTGATCACGCGCTGGAGCTCGGCGGCGCCGATGTGCCGGAGCATTTGATCGTCTTCACGAAAGCGCCGACAACGGTCATCGGTCATGAGGAAACGATTTTGCGCCATGCCGATGTCACTGATGAAATGGACTATGAAGGGGAGCTGGCGGTGGTCATCGGCAAACAAGGGCGGGCGATCCGCCGCGAAGACGCGCTTGATTACGTATTTGGATACACGATCATCAACGATGTGACAGCAAGAGATTTGCAGGAGCGGCACCAACAATATTTTCTCGGCAAAAGCTTGGATACATTTTGCCCGATGGGGCCATGGATCGTGCCAAGCAAATTTGTGCCAAATCCAAACGATTTGCGCATCGAGACACGGGTCAACGGCGAAGTGCGCCAGCAAGCGAACACGAAACAATTGATTTTTTCCATTGAATCGATCATCGAGACGATCTCAAAAGGCATTACGCTTGAGCCGGGCGACATCATCGCTACAGGAACGCCGGCTGGAGTCGGCAAAGGGATGAACCCGCCGCGCTTTTTGCAGACGGGTGATGTCATTGAGGTGACGGTGGAAGGCATCGGCACGCTGCGCAACAAAGTGGGAGAGTAAACGGCGAAAGTGAGGAAGCTCCCATTGATGTTCGAAAGGCGTCCTCTTGAAAGAAAGGGCGTCTTTCGTTTTCGTGAAGTTTGTCAACCGTCCGCCCGCCGTGCTATGATGGGAAGGAACAAGGAATGGTTGGAGGGATGGACGTTGACGCATGCCCATATTACGAGCTGGCTCATCACGATTGTTTTATTTTTCCTTGCGGTGTCGATGGAGCGGCAAGGGGCGGGCAAAGCCAAGATTGTGCAAATGGTGTTGCGGCTGTTTTACATTCTCACGATCGTGACGGGCCTGCTTTTGCTGCATAGCATTGCTTCGATATCTGCGCTTTATTGGCTAAAGGCGCTTGCCGGGCTGTGGGTGATCGGAGCGATGGAAATGGTTTTAGCAGCTGAAAAAAAAGGGAAAAGCGCGGCGGCAAGATGGACGCAATGGGTCATTGCCCTTGCGGTGACGCTGTTTCTTGGTTTGCTGCTGCCGCTTGGTTTTGACTTATTCTAAAGCGAAGCGGCAGCCTTCTATTGGTTGCCGCTTTTGTTGAAGATGAAAATATGGTATGGTAAAAGAAATGTCATTTTTTGAATTTTCTGACCCGATTGGTCAGCGGAGGGGGGCATGATCGTTTATGCGTTGGTTCTGCTGCCGCCGCGCCGAGGAGCTGGATCATTTGCTCAGGGAGCATAGTTCTTCCTTGGATGAGCCGTTGTTTGTCCAAATCGCGGGCAATGATGAGGCAGCAGTGCGCCATGCGGCCGCCGCGTTAGCCCGTCGTTGGCCGCACGCCCATATGGTTGGGATGGCAGGGCCGCTGCCAATGGCCGGGGAGGCGAATCTCGCTGTTGGCGTCGCGTCGATGACGTCTTCAACCGTTTCGTCGTTGGCGCTGCCAGCTGATGAGTTTGACCGCCCGGATGGATTGGCGGCGTTGATCGCTGAGGCGGTCGTTCGTCACGATACGACGTTGCTTTTGTTGTTTACGAATCACCGCTCGGCTTTGCCGCCCTTGCTTCGCCATTTGCCGCTTGCAAACGAACGAATGGTTATCATCGGCTGCGCGCTTCCCGAGGGCAGCGTGTTATTTTCGCCCGACGGTCGGCTTGAGCGCGGAGGAATCGCCGTCTCTTTCAGTGGAACAGCGCTTCGCGGCCACTGTGCCGCACCGTTTTTATGGGAGCCGATTGGCTTGGCGTTTTCCATCACGAAAAGCCGCGATCAGCAGATTGACGAGCTAAACGGGCAAAAAGCGTCGAGCTATTTGGAACGGTATTTAGGAAAAGAGTTTATCGAACGCCTTCCATTTTCTGGGATGGAGTTTCCGTTTCTTATCGAACGGAACGGACGCGATGTCTGCCTGCCGATTGTCGCTGTCAACCAGGATGGCTCGGTTGCCGTAAGGGGCCATGTCCATAACGGAGAAAAGGTGCGATTTGCTTATATTCATGCCGCTTCCCTTTACTGGAGCGCGCGTGATGTGGCGATGCAAACAGCCAAGCAACCAGCAGAAGGAATGCTGCTTTACTACAGTGCGGCGCTGAGTGGGTATACGCGCCCGCTGTTTGACGGTGTGGCTGCGGTGTTTGGACAGGCAGCGCTGTTTCCGGCCGTCGAGGTGTTGGTGAAAGATGCGTATACGGCGGTGCGGCCGGCCGCATTTGCGGCCATTTCGCTGGCGGAAACAGCGGCCTCGGCGGAGAGCGGCCTACTGTCACCGTGGTCATCGCCGCCAGAAGGGATGATGACATTGGCGCAGCTCATGTCAACATCGTCCCGCGACATGGAGCGGCTGCACGTCCGCCTGCAAATGTCGGAGCAACGCTACAAATCGTTGTTTGAGCATAACACGGACATTGTCTATTCCACAGATTTGCACGGCCGTTTGACAAGCGTCAACCCTGCTTTTGAGCAAGTGCTCGGTTACAAGAAAGAAGAGATTTTGTATACGAATTCGCTCAAGTATATTCATCCCAATGATATTCCCCGCGTCACCCGCTATTTTTACCGAGCGCTGCGGGGGAATATCCAAACGTATAACTTGGAAATTCCGACGAAGTCGGGAGAACGGCTTTTGTTTCAAATGAAAAACATTCCCATCATTGTGGATGGCAAAAAGGTCGGCATTTACGGAATCGGACGCAACATTACCGAGCAAAAAAAGGCGGAAGAGAAAATCTCTTATTTAGCATATTACGACATCGATACGAACTTGCCCAACCGGACAAAGTGGATGGAATTGTTTTCCGAACAGCTGGACAAAGCCAAGCAGAAGCGACGAAAGATGGCAGTTGCTTTGATCGATTTGGACCGGTTTAAATGGATTAACGACAGCGTCGGCCATTACGCCGGAGATGACATTTTGCGCCAGCTTGTCGAGCGCATTCGCCGCGTCTTGCCGCCTAGTGCGGAGCTTGGCCGATTTCATGGCGACAAGTTTTGTTTGCTTTTTCCGCTCAAAACAGAGGTCCAGGCGGCGACGGAAGCGGCGCTCCGCATCGTGCGCGAAGTGGCGCGGCCGATTGTGTACGATGGAAAGGAATTTTTCGTTACAGCAAGCGTTGGTCTAGCGATGTTTCCAGATGACGGAGAGGACGAACATGCGCTCCTTAGGCACGCCGATATGGCTGTCAACATGGCTAAAAAAGGCGGCGGCAACCGAGTGGAGCGCTACTGCGCGCAAATGAACGAAGAAGCAATGCACCGATTGGAAATGGGCGGACATTTGCGCAGGGCGATCGAAGAGAATGAATTATTTCTTTGCTACCAACCAATTGTCGACGTACATACGGGTGCGGTGAAGGCGACGGAGGCGCTGATTCGCTGGCGCCACCCGAAGCTTGGGCTTGTGCGGCCGGATGAATTCATCCCTTTGGCGGAAGAGACCGGGTTGATTCATGAGATTGGGCGCTGGGTGCTGAAAACCGCCTGCAGACAGACGAAACAATGGCAGGAAATGACAGGAAATAACCGGCTTTCCATTTTTGTCAACGTCTCCCCTGTCCAGTTTCAACACGAGCGGTTTGTAGACAATGTAAAACAAGCGCTTAAGCAGTCACGTTTGTCTCCGTCCTGTTTGCATCTCGAATTGACCGAACATTCGATGCTCCGTTATCTGTCCAGCACGATGCGGACAATGGACGAGTTGAGGAAGCTTGGCGTCGGCATCGCCGTCGATGATTTCGGCAGCGGATATTCCTCGTTCCATTATTTAAAGCGGTTGCCAGCGACAATATTGAAAATTGACCGTGCCTTTATTGAACAATTGCATGCCAACGCTTCCGATGAGGCCATTGTCAAGGCGATGATTACGATGGGACACGGGTTGGGGCTTGAGACGATCGCCGAAGGGGTGGAAACGCCGGAACAGCTCAACCGGCTTCGCGATTTGCAATGCACGTATGCGCAAGGATACGTGTTTTGTCCGCCGCTTCTCGCTGAAGAAGTGATGCGGTATGTGACGGAAAAGCAAAAGTGATCCCCCGCCCGCGTCGGTTGACAGCTGTCGTCCGTCGGCACTCCGCCTGAAGCAAAACGGCTGCTAGGCTTCGCTTCGGGCGGAAGGATGGCCGGTAAAAAAACATTGACAGCTCACCGTTGGACTTCGACGACGTGAGGATCAACAGGCGATTCAGCCGATTTGGGCGCAAATGGCTCGCTCACCGCTGTTTAATGTGATTTCAAAACGGTCGCTTGACGCCCGTCCGCGCTCGTAATAATGGTGGATGCTTCCAATTTGTTCGGTGTTGTCATAAATGATGAAATTCACGCCAGACGATTTGGCAAACAATAGGCCGTTGTAGCAATATAAGCAGTCATACAGCGAAAATCCGAGGCTGTTCAGCCATTGAACAAACTGGAAAAAGGTTGAATCAGGAAGCGCGGCGAGCCATTGTTGATAGGCATAAGTCAGCCGTTTGCGGAAACGGATGCGATCGCCGTTTTCGAGGGGAAAGACGCCAAGATCCGTGGCGACCGCGCCCTGATCCTGCCATTGCCCGGACAGCCAATGTCCGCAGTGAAACCATTCGATGCCTTGCTCGGCAATTTCTTCTACTAAAGAGGCTTCCTCTTCTTCTTCGTCGAAGAAGATCCATTCATCGTTGACGAACTCCACTGTTCCATACACATACGCCCGCGGCTGTTCCACAATGCATTGCAGCCGTTCCTCGATGTTCAATATCTCTCATCCTCCTTGTACTCCTCTATTTTTCCATTTTTTTGCTGATTTATTCATGCGGCGACCGACGTCGGACAATTCATCGAAATGACGGGGGGTGCATAAAATGGAATCATGCCGACGTGGAGAACCATCGTGAATCAAAGGAGCGATCGCTGGAAACGATCGTGAAAAAAGAACGGACAAAATGATGGAAACGGGTGAGAACTTGCCATCTTTGATAAAAAGAAAGGATTGGTTTGTATGTGTGGCATTACTGGCTGGGTCCATTTCGGGCGCAATTTGCGCCGCGAGCGGACGGTCATTGACAGCATGACAGAGACGCTCGCCAAACGTGGACCGGATGATACAAATACGTGGCTGGACACTCATGTCGCCTTCGGCCATAAACGGCTTGTCGTCGTGGATCCGGCTGGCGGCAAACAACCGATGGTCCGGCAAAAAAACGGACATCGTTATACGATCGTCTATAACGGCGAGCTGTATAATACGGAAGACATTCGCAAGGAACTGTTGCGCCAAGGCTATCGATTTGATGGTCATTCCGATACAGAAGTGTTGCTTGCCGCATATATGGAATGGAAGGAGAAATGCGTCGATTGGCTCAACGGCATTTTTGCCTTCGCCGTTTGGGATGGGGAGCGCGAGCTGTTATTTATGGCGCGCGACCGTCTCGGAGTAAAACCTTTGTTTTATCGAGAAGATGGCGGGGGGCTGCTGTTCGGCTCGGAAGTGAAAGCCATTTTGGCCCATCCCGATGTAAAGGCAGAAGTCAATTATGAAGGACTCGCCGAAGTATTCGGCCTCGGACCGTCGCGCACACCGGGGCACGGTGTGTTTGACGGCATTCGAGAGCTGCGCCCGGCACATGCGCTCACGTTCTCTCGCAGCGGGCTTCGCATTTGGCGGTATTGGAATGTCGAAAGCGACGTCCACCGCGATTCGTTCGAGGAAACGGTCGAAAAGCTGCGCTTTCTATTGACGGATGCGGTCACGCGCCAACTCGTTTCCGATGTGCCGGTCTGCACATTTCTATCCGGTGGAGTCGATTCAAGCGCCATTACAGGGATTGCCGCCAATGCTTTCGCGGCAGATGGAAAAGGGCCGCTGCACACCTACTCGATCGATTATGAAGGAAACGACCAGTATTTCAAAGCCAACGATTTTCAACCAAACACGGATGCGCCATTTATCGAACAGGTGTCAAACAAATTTCAAACGGTTCATCATCGCTGCGTGATCACGCAAGAAGAACTGTTCCGCCATTTGCATGAAGCCGTCATCGTCCGCGACGTTCCGGGCATGGCCGATGTCGATTCTTCGCTTCTTTGGTTTTGCAAACAAATTCGCGAACGGTTTGTCGTCAGCTTATCAGGGGAGTGCGCCGATGAAATTTTCGGCGGCTATCCATGGTTTCATCGGCCGGACGATTTGTCTCGGAAAGGATTTCCGTGGATGCGTTCGGTCGACGCGCGCATGGGTCTATTAAAAGATGAGTGGCGGCAAAAGCTTCGCCTTGACGACTATGTGCAAATGCGTTATGAACAAACGCTTGCTGAAGTGCCGCGTCTCGAGGGGGAAAGCGCCGAGGAGGCGAAGCGGCGTGAGCTGTTTTACTTAAATATGATTTGGTTTATGACGACACTGCTTGACCGGAAAGACCGGATGAGCATGGGAGCAAGCTTGGAAGTGCGTGTGCCGTTCGCTGACCATCGCATTGTCGAATACGTTTGGAACATTCCGTGGGATATGAAAATGTACGGCGGCCGAGAAAAAGGCCTTTTGCGAAAAGCGCTCGAGGGCTTGCTTCCCGAAGAGGTGCTCTACCGGAAAAAAAGCCCATATCCGAAAACGCACCATCCTCTATATACGAAACTTGTCAAGCAATGGCTTGAGCAGTTGCTCTATGACCGCTCTTCGGTTTTGCACGAGTTTTTCGACCGGGAAAAATTGCTGGCGCTCATTGAAACAGAAGGGAAGTCGTTCCAAGTGCCGTGGTTTGGGCAGCTCATGACCGGTCCGCAGTTGCTCGCTTACCTTGGCCAAGTGCACGTTTGGTTTGATCATTACGGCATTCGCATTAAAGAATAAGAGCTGCGCCTACGCGCAGCTCTTATTCGATTTGGTGGCGCTACGCCATTTTTGCTTGTGGCACCATCGTTTTTTTCATCCAGACGCCCGACCGCCAGCGCCAAAGCATCAACAGTCCGCGCAGCCATTCGTCGGCGATGAACGACAGCCAAATGCCGACGAGGCCAAATCCGAGGGTGATGCCAAATACGTAAGCAATGGTCACGCCGACGCCCCACATCGACAAAATGCCCATATAGACAGGGAATTGCACATCGCCAGCGGCACGAAGCGAGCTGATAATCACTAAATTAAATGAGCGCCCCGGTTCAAGGATGATCGTTAACAGCAACAGTTTGCGGCCAAGAACAATCATTGAGCGGTCATCGGTAAAGAGCGACAGCAACGGTTCGGCAAACCAATAGGCGGCTGCGGCCAGCAGCACTGAGATGACGATGGCGCTGTACAAACTTTTCAAGCAGCGGGCGTAGGCTTCCTCGTATCGCCCGGCCCCGACGAAGTGGCCGACGAGAATTTGCGTTCCTTGGCTGACGGCGATGCCGAATAAAAACACAAACATCATAATGTTTTGCGTGTATACACGGACGGTCAATGCCTCAGCGCCAAGCCATGTAATGAAATACGTAATGACCATTTGCGCCGTATTGTACGAAAGATGTTCCCCGGCTGCCGGAACACCGATTTTCAGCAGTGAGCGCAAATAGTGAAATGGAAGGCGGCGAAACGCCCTTGGTGCGAGCGGAATGTTTGTTCGTTTGTGCAACAAAGCAAGAAGCGCGAGAAAGGCCATGCCACGGCTGGCGGCGGTCGATATAGCAGCTCCTTGGATGCCGAGGGCGGGCAGGCCAAACAAGCCAAAAATGAGGGCCGCGTTGCTGATGACGTGCAAAACGTTCATGCCAACCGCCACATACATCGTGTCACGGGTGAAGCCATAGCTTTTCAAAATGGCACCGACCGTCATCATCAGCGCTTGGATGAACAAAAATCCACCGACAATCGCCAAATAATGGGTTCCTTCATCGAGCAGCTCGGCGGGCAAATCCATCATTCGCAAAATCGGCTCGCTGAATGCGGCGAGAATGGCGCTTAACAACAATCCGAACAACAAATTGGCCACGAGGGATACAAGCGATACGTCAACGGCTTCTTGCTCTCGGCGGGCGCCTAAATATTGAGCAACAAGCACTGCTGTCGCTAAAGCGACGAAGTTGAACAGCACGATCGTTAAAGCGATGATTTGGTTCGCCACCCCGACGGCAGCAACCGCGTGATCTGAATACTGGCTGAGCATCAGTGTATCGGCGTTGCCCATCACCATATAGAGCAGCGTTTCAATAAAAATTGGCCACGTCAAGGAAAACAGTGACCGCGTTTTGGCCTCACGGCTCATGTTGAGACAACTCCTTTTTCTTATTCCGACTTGAACGATATATTCAGTTTAGCTAGTTTGTTGCATAATGGAAAGAGAAAGAAGCGATTTTGCTTGCACATTTCCGACAAAAGAGGGGAGAGGCCGATGGATACGGTCACATTTTCCATGCCGCCGCTGCCGGTGTTCATCAAAGGGGCGGAAAGTGTGTTTTCAGCCGGAAAGCGACATGTTCGTCGAACGTTTTCGGTCTTCGATTTGCTTTATGTGAAACAAGGATGCTTATATATAACAGAAAACGGGCGCGAGTTTGCGGTTGGCAGTGGCCACTATTTGTTGTTGATCCCGGGGAGGGAGCATTACGGACACCGCCCATGCGAAGAACGGACGGAGCTGGTTTGGCTTCATTTTTTGCTGCCAGACTTTGCGGTCGTTTCCGATTGCGGTGTCAGCCGGCAGATAGTGATCGAAAAGGAGGCGACATACACCGAGCCGATCCAATACCGACTCTCCATCCGTCAATATGGCGAAGTAAAGCAGCGCGAGCGGGTGGAACAGCTGCTAAGTCAAATCGTGGAACAAAACATTCGGCGGGATATCGATCAGCCGCTCCGGCAGCTGCTGCTGTTCATCGAATTCCTTTGGCATTTGCAAAAACAAGAGCTTTCCGTCCCGAGCGCGTCTGAACAGATCAGCGCCGCGGTGGTTGCGTATATCGAGAAACATTTCAGCGAGCCCATTACACTGGACATGCTCGCGCAGGAGCTCCGATTCCACCCGGACTACATCACCCGCTGCATGCAAAAAACGATGGGCATGGGATTTAGCCGCTACTTGGCGCATTATCGGCTGTCAAAGGCAAAGCAATGGTTGGCGGAGACGAACGAGACGATCGAGGCGATCGCCAAGCGGGTTGGCATTGACGATGGCGCCTACTTTTCGCGCCTGTTTAAAAAGGTGGAAGGAATCACGCCGACCGAATATCGGCGCATGGCGCGGCGCACCTGACCTTCTGTGTCGTTGGTATAGGGATCGAGACGGCCGGCAAAAGATCAAACCGGTGCAGCTTGTCCGCTGCACCGGCAGCCGATATGATATGTTTGTCCGTAACCGCCCGTTCAGTCGCCTTACCAGCTTTCGACCGCGTAAAGCACAAACCCGTACGGCGGCAAGGAGACGCAAAGTGTTTCCGCCTCTGCAGCGAACCGCTCCCCTGTCAGAAGGTTGACCAGCCATTTTCCACGCGCATCGATCGGCATGGGAATTTCTGCTGCTTCGTTGCTCCGGTTGATGATGATCATGACCGTTTCATTGCCATCCGTTTTTGCATAAACAAGATGGTTCACTTCATCATCGGCGGTGAGAAAAGCGACATCGCCGCGTCGAAGCGCCCGATATTGCTTGCGAAGAGCGATCAGTTGCTTGACATGTTCATACAGTTCTTTGTTTTGCTTCTCTGGATCCCACACCATACATTTCCGGCACTCCGGATCGTTTCCGCCCGTCATGCCGATCTCATCGCCATAGTAAATGCACGGCGAACCGGTGAACGTCAGCTGGAACAAAAACAACAACTTCGCTTTGCGGACGTCGCCGCCGCAAACCGTAAGCAGCCTTGGTGTATCATGGCTGCCAAGCAAGTTGAATGCCGCTTCGTTCACCTGTTTCGGATACGAATGAAGAAGTCGGATCATGATATCGGCAAACTGGCGGGCGCTGATTTCCTCTTTCGCGAAAAAGCGAAGCGCCCCGTCCGTGAACGGGTAGTTCATGACGGCGTCAAACTGGTCGCCGCGCAGCCAAGGCATGGCATCATGCCAAATCTCGCCGAGAATGTACACATCGGGCTTTAGCGCCTTCACTGCCTGCCGGAATTCGCGCCAAAATTGGTGATCGATTTCGTTTGCCACATCGAGCCGCCAGCCGTCAATATCAAACTCGCGAATCCAGTACGTCGCGACATCAAGCAAGTAGCGCTTCACTTCCGGATGGGCGGTATTGAGTTTGGGCATTTGCGGCACGAACGCAAACGTGTCGTAATTCGGGCGCGGCTCCGTTTGGAGCGGAAACTCGCGAATATGGAACCAATCTTTATACCTAGACGCTGCGCCGTTTTTTAACACATCTTGAAACGGGCCAAACTCATAGCCGCAATGATTGAAGACCGCATCGAGCATGACGCGGATTCCTTTTTCATGGCAGCGTTTGACAAGTGTTTTCAATGTCTCTTTGTCCCCAAAGTGCGGGTCGATTTCAAAATAATCAGCGGTGTCGTATTTATGATTCGACGGTGCGCGGAAAATCGGCGTCAAGTAAATGCCGGTAATACCGAGATCAGCCAAATAGTCAAGGTGATCGATGATTCCTTGCAAGTCGCCGCCGAAAAAGCTCGTCGGCGTCGGGTCCTCGCTTCCCCACGGCCGCGCCCCTTTCGGACTGATGGCCGGGTTGCCGTTGGCGAACCGCTCGGGGAAAATTTGATACCATACTGTGTCTTTTACCCAGTCCGGCGCTTGGAATAGGTCGACCCGATGAAGAAAGGGGAAGCAAAAGTAGTAAGCGGTGTCGTCGCTCGGAGCTTCATGGTAAAATCCTTTTTCCGTATAGACCAGTTTCTCGCCCCCAGCTCGAAGCACAAACCCATAGCGCAGCCGTCGATATGGCGGTTTGACTTCAGCGAGCCAATAGTCAAACAACCCGTCGCTCCCCGTTTTCCGCATCGGCATCGTTTGAAACTGCCAGGCGCCATCGTGCCATTCGTACGGGTCGCCAAAAAGCAGCTCGACGTGGTCGACATCATTTTTCTTTGTTTGAAGCCGGAGATGGAGCGTCTCGCTGTCATAAGCGTAAGCGAAATTGTCGGTTGAGCGGTGGTGGATGGCTTCTTTCCTCATTCGCTTTTTCCTCCTTTGTTATCTGAAGCAATCGTTTGCATTAATGCTTCGCTATAATAAAAAGTACGTTAAGAGAAAAGAAAAGTCAAATTTTATAGAAAAAAGGCTTGTAAAATGAAAAATAGGCGTTATAATGGAGATGAGTGGTGCAATCGTTTTCATAGGAAGGATTAAAATTTATTTGTGCAAACGTTTGCCTTATGATTGTACCGCTAAGATTCCGTCATGATGACAGGAGGGGGATTATGAGAAAAGCGTTATCTTTATTTCTCATGGCCGTGTTGTTGATTGGCGTGCTGGGTGCCTGCGGTCCTAAGCGCGATGTCCAGCAGCCGAAAGGAAACGACCAAAAGACGGCAGAACAGGACAAAAAGCCAGAGAAACTCGTCGTATGGGTGAACGATGATGAAAAACAAAAACAAGCGTTAAAGGATATTTTTCAAAAGTACACAGAAAAAACGGGAATCAAAATCGAAATGGTAGCCGTCAGCATGCTCGATCAAACGAAAAAACTGGCGCTCGACGGACCGGCTGGCAAAGGGCCGGACGTGTTCTATCAACCGCATGATCGCATCGGCGACATTGTGTTGCAGGGGCTGGCCGATCCGGTCGACCTTGGCGATGCAAAAGGTGAGTACAGCCCGACAGCCATCAACGCGGTAACATATGACGGGAAAACGTATGGCGTGCCGATGGTCGTCGAAACGTACGGCGTGTTCTACAATAAAAATTTAGTGCCGGAAGCGCCGAAAACGATGGATGACTTGATGAACATCGCCAAGGAAAAAACGAATGCGGCGAAAGATCAATACGGCTTTTTAATGGAAGCGACGAACTTCTATTTCGTTTATCCGTTCTTTGCTGGCTACGGCGGCTATGTGTTTAAAAATGAAAACGGCAAATACGACACAAGCGACATCGGGCTGGCTAATGATGGAGCCGTCAAAGGAGCCGAGCTCGTCCAATCGTGGTTTAAAAACGGCTACATTCCGAAAGAAATCACCGGCGATATTATGAACGGGCTGTTTACAAAAGGGAATGTGGCGGTTGCCATCACCGGACCATGGAACATCGCGTCGTATAAAGAAGCGCTGGGCGACAAATTAGCGACCGCACCGCTGCCGGTCTTAGACAACGGCGAGCATCCGAAATCGTTCGTCGGCGTGAAAACATGGATGTTATCAGCCTATTCGCAAAACAAAGAATGGGCGGTCGATTTCATGAAATTTGTGACGAACGAAGAAAACTCGCTCCACTACTATGAAGTGGCCGGTGAAATGCCAGCAAACCAAAAAGCGTTGACGAACGAAAAAATCACGAACGACCCGCTGATCGCCGGCTTTGCCGAGCAAATCCAATACGGCGAGCCGATGCCGAACGTGCCGGAAATGTCGCAAGTGTGGGAGCCGATGGGCAATGCCTTGCAATTTATCGCGAAAGGCGACAACCCGAAAGCGGTGCTCGGTGAGGCGGTCAAAACGATTCAAGATAAAATCGCCGCCAGCGGCGCTGGAAAATAACGCGTGATATCGTGGTGGATAGGATCAGCCCTATCCACCATTCTTATCCATACAATAGGGGGGGAGTTCGGATGCCGGAAGCAAACGTCCGCCATCGGCCGGCGGTGGCGATGGCGCTGTCGCTGTTGTTTGCCGGCCTTGGGCAATTGTACAACCGCCGGTATGTCAAAGGAATTTTGTTTATCATCATTGAAGCAGCCTTTTTGATGACGTTTTATAACTTTTTGAACATCGGGCTGTGGGGACTCGTCACGCTTGGCGAAATCCCGATGCTTGATCATTCGATTTTTCTCTTGATTCAAGGATTGGTTTCGGTCATCATCATCGTGTTTGCGGCCGCCCTGCATATTGCGAACATCATTGATGCGCGCAACGACGCCCGCCGCCGGCAAAGGGGCGAACCGTTTCCGTCGCTGTGGGAATCGTGCCGCAACGCTTGGGATAAAGGATTTCCGTACATCTTTGTCACGCCCGGGCTTGTGATGCTGTTGTTTATCGTTGTGCTGCCGCTGTTGTTTATGGTGTCGCTCGCGTTCACCGATTACAACTTGTACCACTCGCCGCCGCGGCATTTATTGAATTGGGTCGGATTTGAAAACTTCAAAAACTTAGTCTCCATCCCGATTTGGAAAAGCACGTTTTTCAGCGTCCTCGCGTGGACAATCGTTTGGACAGTTGTCGCGACAACGATGCAAATCGCCCTTGGACTGTTTTTGGCGTTGCTTGTCAACGACCCGCGCATCAAGTTTAAGCGGTTCATCCGCACGGTGTTGATTTTGCCGTGGGCCGTGCCAGCGTTTGTCACGATTTTGGTGTTTGCGGCGATGTTCAACGACAAATTCGGCGCCATCAACCGCGAAGTGTTGAGTTTGTTTGGGGTGTCGGTCCCGTGGATGACCGATCCGTTTTGGACAAAAGTGGCGCTTATTTTGATTCAAACGTGGCTTGGCTTCCCGTTCGTATTTGCGTTATTTACCGGCGTTTTGCAAAGCATTTCCCGCGACTGGTACGAAGCGGCCGACATCGACGGAGCGACGCGCTGGCAAAAGTTTCGTTCGATCACGCTGCCGCACGTCTTGTATGCGACGGCGCCGCTGTTGATTATGCAATATGCCGGCAATTTCAACAACTTTAACATCATCTATTTGTTCAACGACGGCGGCCCGGCCGTGCGCGGACAAAACGCCGGTGGCACCGACATTTTGATTTCTTGGGTGTACGATTTGACGTTCACGACGAACAACTACAATATGGCGGCGGCGATCTCGCTCATCATCGGCTTGATCGTCAGCGGGTTTGCCATTTACCAGTTCCGGCGCACCCGTTCCTTTAAAGAGGAGGGGAATATTTGATGAACCGCAAATGGAAATCGCACGTGGAAGTAGCGCTTATTTATTTGTTTATCGCTTTCATGTTTATCGTCATCGCCTATCCGCTCCTTTGGACGATCAGTATGTCGCTCAATCCAGGAACAAGCCTGTATTCGGCGTCGCTCATCCCGGAGAAGTGGTCGTTTGAGCACTATAAGTGGTTGTTTACCAGTCCGAACAGCGATTATTTGCTTTGGTATAAAAACAGCTTGTTTGTCGCTGCGGCCAATGCGGTGTTATCTGTCTTTTTCACGGCGCTCATCGCCTATGCGTTTTCGCGCTACAAATTCGTCGGGCGGAAAACGGGGCTGTATTTGTTTTT
This sequence comes from Geobacillus sp. CCR, assembly GCF_052906625.1. Classification (NCBI taxonomy): domain Bacteria; kingdom Bacillati; phylum Bacillota; class Bacilli; order Caryophanales; family Anoxybacillaceae; genus Geobacillus; species Geobacillus sp. CCR. The sequence goes on from NZ_JBREBQ010000016.1 coordinate 20,160, forward strand.
AGTGTTGCAAATGTTTCCGTCGCTCATGGCGATGGTCGCGATCTATATTTTGCTCAATATGCTCCATTTGCTCGATTCGCTTTGGGGGCTCATTCTTATTTACGTCGGGGGGCAAATCCCGTTTAACGCGTGGCTGGTCAAAGGCTACTTTGATACGATTCCGCGCGAGCTGGATGAGGCGGCGCGCATCGACGGTGCCGGCCACTTCGGCGTCTTTTTCCGCATTATGCTGCCCTTAGCCAAGCCAATTTTAGCCGTTGTCGCCTTGTTTAACTTCATGGCGCCGTTCACCGACTTTTTGCTGCCGTCGATCGTCTTGCGCGATCCGGACAAATTTACGCTGGCGGTCGGGCTGTTCAACTTTATCAGCGACCGGTTCGCGAACAACTTCACCCGCTTTGCCGCCGGCTCGATTTTGATCGCCGCCCCGATTGCCATCGTCTTTTTGTTCCTGCAGCGGTATTTGATTTCTGGCTTAACGGCTGGTGGCACAAAAGGGTAAGAACCGCTATCATAGAATAGGGGGCTTACCCGTTTCCGAACGAGCAAATGAATCGGGAAGGGAGGAATGGAAATGGGGAACCGGCTCTTTATGCTGCTCGTCCTTCCGTTCCTTCTTTTTTATGCCATGCCGGCTGCGGCGGCGGAAAAAGAAGAACGGACGTGGCAAGATGAAGCCATTTATTTCATTATGGTCGACCGGTTTAACAATATGGATCCGACAAACGACCAGAACGTGAATGTGAACGATCCGAAAGGGTATTTCGGCGGCGACTTGAAAGGGGTGACGGCGAAACTCGATTACATCAAGGAGATGGGATTTACCGCCATTTGGCTGACGCCGATTTTTAAAAACATGCCGGGCGGTTATCATGGCTATTGGATTGAAGATTTTTATCAAGTCGATCCGCACTTTGGCACGCTGGGCGATTTGAAAACACTCGTCAAAGAAGCGCATAAGCGCGACATGAAAGTCATTTTGGATTTTGTCGCCAACCATGTCGGTTACAATCACCCATGGTTACATGACCCAACGAAAAAAGATTGGTTTCACCCGAAAAAAGAGATTTTCGACTGGAACGACCAAACACAGCTTGAAAACGGCTGGGTGTATGGGTTGCCTGATTTGGCGCAGGAAAATCCAGAGGTCAAAACGTATTTAATTGACGCTGCCAAATGGTGGATTAAAGAGACCGACATTGACGGCTACCGGCTCGATACAGTGCGCCACGTGCCAAAATCGTTTTGGCAGGAGTTTGCGAAAGAAGTCAAATCGGTGAAAAAAGACTTTTTCCTTCTCGGTGAAGTGTGGAGCGACGATCCGCGCTATATTGCCGATTACGGGAAGTATGGCATCGACGGGTTTGTCGATTATCCGCTGTATGGCGCGGTGAAGCAGTCGCTTGCGAGGCGCGATGCCTCGCTCCGCCCGCTGTATGATGTCTGGGAATACAACAAAACGTTTTACGACCGACCGTATTTGCTCGGGTCGTTTTTGGACAACCATGATACCGTGCGGTTTACGAAGCTCGCGATTGACAACCGCAACAACCCGATTTCACGCATTAAACTGGCCATGACGTATTTGTTCACCGCCCCTGGCATCCCGATCATGTATTACGGGACCGAAATCGCCATGAACGGCGGCCAAGATCCGGACAACCGCCGTCTGATGGATTTCCGCGCTGATCCAGAAATCATCGATTACTTGAAAAAAATCGGCCCGCTTCGCCAAGAGCTGCCATCATTGCGGCGCGGCGATTTTACGCTGTTGTATGAAAAAGACGGCATGGCGGTGTTGAAACGGCAATATCAAGATGAAACGACGGTCATCGCCATCAACAATACGAGCGAAACGCAGCATGTCCATCTCACCAATGACCAGTTGCCAAAAAACAAAGAACTGCGCGGCTTTTTATTGGACGATCTCGTCCGCGGCGATGAGGACGGCTACGACCTTGTGCTCGACCGCGAAACGGCGGAAGTATACAAGCTGCGGGAGAAAACAGGGATCAACATCCCGTTTATCGCCGCCATCGTATCGGTTTACGTGCTGTTTCTTTTGTTTTTATATTTGGTGAAAAAACGGGCAAAACGGATCAATGAATAAATGGAAAGGAGGGGGCTTATGACCGTTACGATTAAAGATGTGGCGAAAAGGGCCAATGTCGCGCCGTCGACCGTGTCGCGCGTCATCGCCGACAGCCCGCGCATCAGCGAGAAAACGAAGCAAAAAGTGCGCGCGGCGATGAAAGAGCTCGGCTATCATCCGAACTTTATCGCCCGCAGCCTCGCGAGCCAAGCGACGCAAGTAATCGGCATCGTCATGCCGAGCTCGGCCGACCAAGCGCTGCAAAACCCGTTTTTCCCGGAAGTCATCCGCGGCATCAGCAAAGCCGCCCATGAAAAGCGGTACGCCTTGCAAATGTCGACAGGGGAAAAAGAAAGCGATATTTACGAACGGGTGGTGGAGATGCTGCAAGGGCGGCGCGTGGACGGCGTCATTTTGCTTTATTCTCGTCAAAACGATAAACTGATGAAATACTTGCAAAAGCACGATTTCCCATTCGTCGTCATCGGCAAACCGCACCAAAAAGCGGAACAAGTGACCCATGTCGACAACGACAACGTCCAGGCGGGGAAAGATGCGGCAAACTGGTTGATCGCCCGCGGGCACGAACGCATCGCGTTTGTCGGCGGCAATCCGCAATATTTGGTGACCGTCGACCGCCAAACCGGCTACGCCGCGGCCTTGCAGGAGGCGGGGCTTCCGTACCGGCCGGAATACGTCGTCCATGCAGAATTTTTGCAGGAAGGCGGCCAAGAGGCGATGAAGGAGCTTCTTTCGTTGCCTGAGCCGCCGACCGGGCTTGTCGTCGCCGATGATCTCATGGCGCTCGGCATCTTGAAAACGCTTGATGAAATGGGGCTTGGCGTCCCGGAAGATGTTTCGATCGTCAGCTTCAACAACACGCTGCTCGCCGAAATGTCGCGTCCGCCGCTCACGTCGGTTGACATCGGCATTTTTCAGCTCGGCTACGAAGCGGCGAAAAGTTTAATCGAAAAAGTCGAAAATCCAAATGAACCGATCAAGCGCATCATCATTCCCCACCGGCTTGTGGAGCGGGGGTCGTGTGCGAGGCGGTAGATGTTTCCAAGGCAGCCATCATGGCTGCTTTTTTCGGTTGTTATTTTTTATAAAGTTGAAAAAGGAAATCAATAAATTGAAGAGAAAAAGAAAAACAATGGCAAACACGGAGGTGAACACAAGATGATCGTGACCCGCGAACAGGTGAAATCCATGTGGGAAAAGTTCGTATTTCATAACGAGCTCGATCCCGATTTGCCGCCCATGATTCGAGACTCTTGGCTTCGGTCGAAAAAAGCGATGGTTGATCCGTTTCGGCCGTACGGGTGGATTAAAGAAATCGACAATGAAAAGTACCGCTCCTTGATCGATTGGTCATTGCCGTTAATGGAAGGATTGTATTCGATTGTCAAAGGATCTGGATTTTTGGTGATCCTGTGCAATGAAAACGGACAGTTGCTTTTGTCGATTGGCGATTGCGAGCCTTTAGCGAGGGCGGAAGAAATCGGATTTATCGCGGGGGCGGACTGGAGCGAGCAAGTGATGGGGACCAACGCCATTGGCACATCGATCGTCATTGATCGTCCTATTCAAGTGTTTGCTGAGGAACATTACACGAAAATATGCCAGTCATGGACGTGTTCCGCTGCCCCCATCCATGATCCCGACGGCCGAATCATTGGTGTATTGAATATGTCAGGACCCTATGAAAAAGTGCACTCTCATACGCTAGGAATGGTTGTATCAGCCGTAAAGGCGATTGAGTACCAACTAAAATTACATGAGAATGCTGAAAAAAACGTGATGATGCAACGGTTTTTGGAAGCGACAACGAACAATATGAAAGAAGGCATTTTAATCATCGATCGCGATGGGAAGATCGTAAAGGCGAACAACCAGTTAAAAAAGCTGTTCCATATACCACAACTGCAACTGGAAGAGAAAAAGCTCGACGATCTTTTCAATGATCCCTCTATCTGTTCGAACCACCCGCTTCATTTGCAAAATCAAGAGCTGCATCTAAGCGTCAAGCCTTCAAACGCGGTGCACCATGTGTTAGTTGACAAGATTCCAATTTACGAGAAAAAAGAACGAATCGGATCGATGATCATTGTAAAAGAAATTGAAAAGGTACGCCAGTTTGTCAACCACCTATCGGGAAACCAAGCGAAAATCACGTTTGCGGATATGATCGGGCAACACCCGTGTTTCATTGAGAAAATGAACGAAGCGAGGCTCGCCGCAGCGACAGATTCCAACGTGTTAATATTAGGGGAAAGCGGAACAGGAAAAGAGATGGTGGCTCAGGCGATTCATAATGAGAGCAAGCGGAGAAACAAACCGTTTATTGCCATTAACTGTGGAGGCATACCGCGTGATCTCCTTGGCAGTGAGTTGTTCGGATATGTGGACGGGGCATTCACAGGAGCGAAAAAAGGGGGAAGCGCCGGAAAGTTTGAGCTTGCCAATGGGGGAACGCTTTTTTTGGATGAGATTGGCGAAATGTCCTTGGAAATGCAAGTGTTGCTTTTGCGCGTTATTCAAGAAAAGGAAGTGATGAGAATTGGCGGGCACAAAGTGATCCCTGTTGATGTAAGAATCATCGCAGCGACCAACAAAGACCTTCGCCAGGAAGTGCAAAAAGGCAGCTTTCGCGAAGACTTGTTTTTCCGGTTGAATGTTATGCCGATTGTTCTCCCGCCGCTTCGGAAAAGAAAAGAAGATATTCCGCTTCTCGTCCGTCATTTTATTGAAAAACTGGCTCACAAACGAAATAAACCGTTTCCTGAGATACGGTCCGATTTCTTAGAGGCGCTTATGCAATACGATTGGCCAGGAAATATTCGCGAGTTGCAAAATATGATCGAACGGGTGCTGAATCAGTGCGCAAAACCGGTATTGACAGCGGCTGATCTGCCGGAAGAAATCTTTCGGCCTCTTCGCTTGCCTCAAGTTAGGGAGAACGTAGACATCTCCCGAAATGAGATAAAAAAGCAATCCATCATCGAGGCGTTAAAGCAGTGCAACGGCAACATTTCCAAAGCTGCCCGTTATTTAGGCATATCGAGAAGCACATTTTACCGGCAAATGGATAAATGGAATATTCGGTATTGACTGTCCCATTTTGTATCAAAGTGTAGCGACAAAGTGAAACAAAATGAAACACTTTGTCGCTGTTTTTGTTTAGGTTGGATCAAAAAGGCGGCTTTGGATAAACAATTTGGCGGACGAAGAAAAGGAAACAAGCGTTGGAACGATTTTTGCTTTATAGAAATGATGAAAGCGGTACCAATCAAGTGAAGGAGGAGAGAAAGTTGGCCATTTCCAAGGATCATCTTCTTTGGATGTACGAAACGATGTACAAAATTCGCTGCTATGAAGACAAAATGGCGGAGGCGTATGCCGAAGGGAAATCTCCTGTGTTTAATATCGGCGCGGGGCCGGTGCCAGGGGAAATGCATTTGGCCACTGGACAAGAACCGGCTGCGGCTGGGATGTGTGTTCACTTGAAAAAGGAAGATACGGTGACTGCCCCTCACCGTCCGCATCACCATGCGATTGCCAAAGGGGTGGATTTGAACCGGATGACAGCAGAGATTTTCGGAAAAGCCACTGGACTGGGAAAAGGAAAGGGCGGCCATATGCATTTGTTTGATCCTGACGTCAAATTTTCCTGCGGCGGGATCGTTGGGGCTGGGATTCCTCATGCCCTTGGCGCGGCGCTGGCGGCCAAGAAAAAGGGGACGGATTGGGTGGCGGTTGCGTTTATCGGCGAAGGAGCCGCCAATCAAGGGGCATTTCATGAATCGTTAAATATGGCGGCATTATGGAAACTGCCATTCATTGTTGTCATTGAAAACAATCAATATGGAATTTCTGTGCCGAAAACGGCGTCTACAGCGGTTCCCTCGAATGATGTACGGGCAGCCGCCTATGGCATTAAAGGATACTATGTCAAAGACAACGACCCGATTGATATGTACAACGTATCGAAAGAAGCGGTTGAACGTGCACGAACTGGACAAGGGCCGTCGATTATTGAGATTGAAACATACCGTTATTTAGGACATTTCCAAGGCGATCCGGAAGTATACCGGGATAAAAATGAAGTGACGTTGCTTCGCCAAAAAGACCCCATTATTCGCCTTCGCAACTATTTATTGAATGAATGTGGGGTAACAGAGGAGACGATTGCACAGCTGGAAAACAAAGCGACATTTGAGGTCGATCAGGCGTACGCGTTTGCGAGAGAAAGCGATTATCCCAAGCCGGAAGAGGCATTGGAAGATGTGTTTGTCTAATTTCATAGGAGAAAGGAGTTTTGCCATATGCAACAAACAAAACAGCGGCTGTTAACGGGAAATAAGGCGCTGGCTGAAGCGATTCGCCTTGAGATGGAGAGAGATCCGAACGTCTTTGTGATGGGAGAAGATGTCGGAGTATACGGTGGGATTTTTGGAGCGACAGAGGGATTGTTCCAAAAGTTTGGACCGGAACGGGTCATCGATACGCCGATTTCTGAGACCGCGTTCATCGGTGCTGCCATCGGCGCCGCTGCGGAAGGAATGCGGCCGATCGTGGAGCTGATGTTTGTCGACTTTTTTGGGGTTTGTATGGACCAAATTTACAACCATATGGCGAAAATTCCGTACATGTCCGGCGGCAGGGTGAAACTGCCAATGGTATTGATGACGGCGGTGGGAGGCGGTTACAGCGATGCCGCCCAGCACTCGCAAACGTTGTACGCCACCTTTGCCCATCTTCCTGGGATGAAAGTCGTCGCTCCGTCGACGCCATATGATTTAAAAGGGATGATGATTTCCGCTATTCGCGATGATAACCCTGTTGTCTTTATGTTCCATAAAACCTTGCAAGGGCTCGGCTGGATGGATCAGCTTGATGCTTCGGTTGGGCATGTACCGGAAGAGGCGTATACTGTGCCGCTTGGGAAAGCAAATATTGTGCGCGAGGGAACGGATATCACCATTGTCGGTATTCAAATGTCAGTGCATCAGGCGCTCGAAGCGGCCAAAAGACTTGAACAACAAGGCATTCAAGCGGAAGTGATCGATTTGCGCTCTCTTGTCCCATTGGACAAAGAGACGATCATTCAATCGGTTAAAAAGACACACCGCTTGCTTGTTGTTGATGAAGACTATCTGTCGTACGGGATGACGGCGGAAATTGCCGCGATTGCCGCTGAACATTGTTTGTATGATTTGGAGGCGCCGGTGAAGCGGATTGCGGTTCCGGATGTGCCAATTCCTTATAGCCGTCCGCTTGAACAATTTGTATTGCCAAATGCCGATAAAATTTTCCGTGAGGCGATCCAACTCGTCAATGAATAAGGAAAAGTTCGTTCCAAGGGAGGCAGCTTATGGTTGTCGAAGTGACATTGCCCAAATTATCCGATTCCCACGATGAAAGTTTCATTACGTTTTGGCACGTTTCCGAAGGAGATGCGGTGGAAAAAGGAGCCACGCTGGTGGAAGTGCAAACAGAAAAGGCCGTTTCAGAAATTCACGCTCCCGAGTCAGGAACAGTAAAAGAGATCAAAAAGAAACGAGGGGATACGGCCAAGGTCGGCGAAGTACTGGCCGTCATTGCCGTCGAAACGTTTGCTCCGGACGGCGGAGATCCGCAGACAGAGATCAAGATCACCCCACGCGTAAAAAAACTGGCCAAGGAGCTTGGCGTCGATTGGAGTACGGTCACACCGACGGGGGCGAACGGCAAAATCACGGAAGAGGATATTCGTCGTGCGGCGAGCGCGGGAAAACAAAGGACTCCTCAAAAAACATTCGTGGCTGCCCCGTCAGTGCGAAAGTTTGCCCGCGAGCAGAACGTGTCTTTAGAGGAAATCACTCCAAGCGGAAAGAACGGAAGAATATTGAAAAGCGATATTGAAGCAGCACTGTCGGTTCGGCAGCAAAAAGCAACCGATGAGGCTGCTGCCAGTGTTGAGATTGTCAAGAAGCAGGAAAGCCGGGAAAAAGTGCGCCGAGTGCCGCTGACAGGCATCCGCAAGGCTATCGCCCAAGCGATGGTGCGGTCAATGCGGACCATTCCGCAAGTCACCCATTTTGGCGAGGCCGATGCGACCCGTCTTGTTCAACATCGCCGACGGATCAAACCGCTAGCTGAGCAACAAGGGGTGAAACTGACCTATTTAGCCTATGTGGTAAAAGCACTGGCGGCGGTGTTGAAAAAGTATCCAATGCTCAACGCTTCGCTTGATGAGGAACGAGAAGAAATCGTCATTCACGAATTCATTCACATTGGGTTTGCGGTTGACACTGACCGTGGATTGCTCGTCCCGGTGATTCGTGATGCGGATCAAAAATCGTTGTTCCAAATTGCGAAAGAAATTGAAGAATTGACGGCGAAGGCGAGAGCGGGAACGATTCAAGCGGTGGAGATGAGCGGAGGGACATGCACGGTTTCGAACATCGGCTCGGCCAATGGTTCGTGGTTCACGCCGATTATTCATTATCCACAGTCTTGTCTTTTAGGAATCGGGAAAGTTGAGAAAAAACCGGTGGTCGTCGATGATTCGATTGAGATTGCTTCTGTGATGCCGCTGTCTCTTACTTACGATCACCGTCTTATTGATGGGATGATGGCTCAACACGCCTTAAATGAATGTCAAACGTACTTGTCTGAACCGGATTGGCTGCTTGTTATGTGACAAAAAACCCCGCCCCTATTCCGGGGTGGGGTGAGAGAAGAGGGGCACCTTGTAAAGAAGTAGAGGAACATCGTAGCTTTATCGTACTCATTTTTTTACAATCACGCCATATTTTTGTTAGAAAAGGTAACGTGATTTTATTAAAAAAGTTCGGCGCCAGCGGCTGCCGCGGTCAATCGCTGATGAACTTGCCGCCATTTACATGAAGCATTTGCCCGGTCATGTACGACGATTCGTCGCTCGCCAAAAAGACGTAGCACGGGGCGACTTCGCTCGGCTGGCCGGGCCGTTTCATCGGGGTGTTGGCGCCGAATGTGGCGACTTGCTCACTTTGAAAGGTGGAGGGGATGAGCGGCGTCCAAATCGGGCCTGGGGCGACGCCATTGACGCGGATGCCTTGCCCAACGAGCGCTTTGGCGAGCGAGCGGGTGAGGGTGACGATTGCGCCTTTTGTCGCCGAGTAGTCGATGAGCTGCTCATTTCCTTCGTAGGCGGTGATCGAAGCGGTGTTAATAATCGCGCTTCCGCTTTTTAAGTGTGGGAGCGCCGCTTTCGTTAGGAAAAAGCAGCCGAATACGTTCGTGCGAAACGTTTTTTCCAGCTGCGCGGCAGTGATGTTGAGAAAATTCGGCTGCGGGTGCTGCTCGGCGGCGTTGTTGACGACGATGTCAAGCTTGCCGAACGCTTCGATCGTCTGTTTCACCGCCTCTTTGCAAAACGCTTCATCGCCAATGTCTCCCGCCATCGCCAGGCACCGTCTTCCTTCCTGCTCGACGAGCCGTTTCGTTTCGTCGGCATCTTCATGTTCGTTGAGATAGAGAATCGCCACATCGGCTCCTTCCTTGGCAAAATGGACCGCGACCGCCCGGCCGATGCCGCTGTCGCCGCCGCTGATGATGGCGACTCTGTTTTCGAGCTTGCCGCTTCCTTTATAGGTGTCTTTGATGGTGACCGGCTGCGGGTTCATCTCCGTTTGCAGGCCGGGCTGGCGCGTCTGGTGTTGCGGGGGCAGCGTCGTTTGTTGCTTTGTGACCATGTTTGTTCCTCCTTAGCATGTATTGTCATCGTTAGTATGGGACGGAGGAGGGGAATTATGTGTGAAGAGGGGATGGACCGTGCTGTTGAATAGATCTGGAAATTTGGGGAACATGTTTTTCTCTTCTGTTTTTTCGTTTCTTGCCATAGAAGTCTTGGGGGATTAGACAATCTTTACTTTTTGATTAAGCAAAGATAAAATGATTAGCAAAGAGGAAAGGAGGATTTGTGATGAAGCCATCCTCACATGAAACGTATACGTATTACTCCACACTTTCTTCGAAACATCAAGTGACGATTCCAATGAAGATCAGAGAAGTGCTTGGGGCAGAACCGGGAGACCAAGTCGCGTTTGTTTATGGGGAAAATCAAGAGGTGACGTTAAAGGTGAAAAAGAAAGATGCGTTGCTATCTTTGTTCGGCACCATGCCGCCTAGGGGGGACAGTCGTCCGATGACATGGGAGGATATTCGCAAACAGGCGAAAGAGGAACGGATGTCCAAGAGGGAAAAAGACGTGGAGTAGATGATAGGGAGAAGAGGATAAAACGTGTATATTTTAGACACGAACATCATCATTCGTTTTTTAGCCAATGACGATGAGAAACAATCTTTGGTTGCCTATCGGGTATTTGAAAAGGCGGTCAACGGTGAATTTGCGTTTCTATTGCATCCTCTTGTCGTGGCGGAATGCTGCTGGGTGCTCGAGTCGAAACGGTACGGGTATACGAAAGGAGAAATCGCAAGTAAGCTGAAGCAAATCATGGAGGCTTCTTGTATTAAGACGATAGACAAAGAAGTTGTTGGAAAGGCATTGGACGATTACGCCCGTTGCAGTGTCGATTTTGCTGACGCGTATCTTTCGGCGCTGGCGCAGCACACTGCATCCATCCAAGGGATCATCACCTGGAACGAAAAAGATTTTCGTCGGCTTGGCGTGGAATGCTATATGCCTGAATCCATCATTTGAATCAATGATGGTTGACACTTGAACAAACATCGCGATTTTCCTAGATCGCCAATTCCTCGTCTTTTTTTGCTAAAAAACGGGAAACATCTCCGCGGCCAAGGGTTGGTGCGTAAAAAGCAAACGAGCTGGCTCACATAGTCCAGCTCGTTTCTCGTTCCCCGCTTATAACACATTGAAATACCGCGCTTCCGGATGGGCGAAGACGATCGCGGAAACCGATGCTTCGGGTTCCATCATATAGCCGTCGGTGAGACGGATGCCGATGTCTTCTGGATGAAGCAGACGGAACAGTTTCTCCTGGTCTTCCAAGTTCGGACAGGCCGGGTAGCCGAACGAGTAGCGCTGGCCTTGGTATTTGGCGGCGAAGCGCTCTTCCATCGTGAAATCCGGGTCGTCCGGGAAGCCCCAGCGGTCGCGCATAATTTGATGGACTCGTTCGGCGAACCCTTCGGCAATCTCGAGCGCCAACGCTTGGATGGCATGGCTTTTCAAAAATTCGCCTTCTTCCTTCCAGCGCTGGGCGAGTTCGCGGACGCCATGCCCGGCGGTGACGGCGAACAAACCGACGTAATCCATTTCGCCGCTTTCTTTCGATTTCAAATAATCGGCGAGGCAAAGATGCGGCGCCCGCGGCTGGCGCGGAAAGTCGAACATCTCGAGCACTGTTTTGCCGTCAGTCGGATCGTAAATGTAAACCCGGTTGCCGTCGCTTTGCGCCGGGAAGAAGCGGTAGACGCCGGCAGGCTGAATCCAGCGGCGCTCTTTCGCTTCGTGGACGAGTTCGTCGATGACCGCTTTTAACGCCAACGCTTTTTCGTCTTTCTCTTCAAGCAACCGTTTCACTTTTCCTTTCAAGCCGAGGTGGTGGCCGAGCACCATTTGCCAGTTGACGTACGGCAAAATGTGGTCAAGCGGCACATTTCGCAGCACGTGGCGCTCGAGATCGGCTGGGATGTAGACGGGAACGTCGGTCGAGACGTTCGATTTGACCGCTGTGACCACCATCGTTTGCCGCGTTGGCTCGCTTTCGGCCGTTTCTTTTTTCTTGTAGTCAATCTCGCCCTGCTGGATTTGGTTGGCAAGGGCGAGCCCGTCCATGGCGTCTTTCGCGTACAAGACGATGCCGTCGTATTCGGGCGCGATTTTGTTTTCGGTAAATTTGCGCGTCAAGGCGGCGCCGCCGACTAAAATCGGGGTCGAGATGCCCGCTTGGCGCAAGTCTTGGGCGGTGACGACCATCTGTTGAGCCGATTTCACAAGCAAGCCCGACAACCCGATGATGTCCGGCTGATGTTCGCGCACCGCTTCAATGAGTTGCTGCGGAGCGACTTTAATGCCGAGGTCGATCACCTCGTAGCCGTTGTTGCTTAAAATGATGTCGACCAAGTTTTTGCCGATGTCATGCACATCGCCTTTGACGGTGGCGAGAATGACTTTTCCTTTTGTGCTTCCTTCTTTCTTTTCCATATACGGCTCTAAAAAGGCGACCGCTGCTTTCATCACTTCCGCGCTTTGCAATACTTCAGCGACGATAAGCTGGTTGTTGTTGAACAGCCGCCCGACTTCATCCATGCCGGCCATGAGCGGACCGTTGATGATCGACAGCGGATCGGAGTAGGTCTCAAGCGCCTTTTCCAAATCGGGAATGAGCCCGTCTTTCGACCCTTCAATAACGTAGCGGGCGAGCCGCTCTTCCAAGCTCAAGTTCGTCTGCGCCGGTTTGGCGGCGGTGATTTTGCTTCGGTAAAATTCGATAAAGGCGTTTAATGTTTCGTCGTTTGTGTCAAAAAGAAGCGCCTCAGCCATTCGCACTTCCTCTTCCGGAATCGAGGCGAACCGCTCCAATTTCTCGGTGTTGACGATGGCGTAATCGAGCCCGGCTTGCGTGCAATGGTACAAAAAGACGGAGTTGAGCACTTCGCGTCCGGCCGGCGGCAAGCCGAACGAGACGTTGCTGATGCCAAGCATCGTCAAGCAATGAGGCAGCCGCTCTTTAATGAGGCGGATGCCCTCAATGGTTTCTTTCGCCGCGCCGATGTATTGCTCATCGCCGGTGCCGACCGGGAAGACGAGCGGGTCGAAAATGATGTCGCGCTCCGGCACCCCGTAGCGGTTAACGAGCAAGTCATACGAACGCAAGGCGATTTCCAGCTTCCGTTCGGCGGTGACCGCCATCCCTTGTTCATCGATCGTGCCGACGACGACAGCGGCGCCGTATTTGTGCAAGAGAGGAACGACTTTCGCAAACCGCTCCTCGCCGTCTTCCAAGTTGATCGAGTTGATGATCGCTTTTCCTTGTGAATAAGTAAGGGCGCGCTCGATGACGCGCTCGTCGGTCGAATCGATGACAAGCGGCACTTTCACTTTTTTCACGACTTCGCGGACGAACTGCTCCATGTCATGGAGTTCGTCGCGGTCTGGGTCGGCGAGGCAAATGTCGATGACATGGGCGCCGTTTTTCACTTGGGCGCGGGCGATTTCCGCCGCTTCTTCGTATTTCCCTTCGGCGATGAGGCGCTTGAATTTGCGCGAGCCGATCACGTTTGTCCGCTCGCCGACAAAGAGCGGACGCATCGTTTCATCATAGATGAGCGCCTCGATGCCGGAAACGGCGTGGACATCAAACGAAGACGGAATCGCCCGCGGCGGGAGATCACGCACCGCTTCGGCAATGGCGCGGATATGATCCGGCGTCGTGCCGCAACACCCGCCGACGATGTTGATCCATCCCTTTTCGGCAAAGCGGCGGATTTTCTCTGCCAACATCTCCGGCGTTTCATGATAGCGGCCTTCCTCATCCGGCAGCCCGGCGTTCGGGTAGCAGCTGACCGCCGTATCCGCGAGCGAGGCGAGCGTGCGCAAATGGTCGGTCATAAACTCCGGACCGGTTGCGCAGTTTAAGCCGACGGCGATCGGCTTCATATGGCGCACCGAGATGAAAAACGCATCGATCGCCTGCCCGGCGAGCGTCGTGCCCATCGGTTCGATCGTGCCGGAAATCATGAGCGGCACGCGGCGGCTGACCGCTTCAAACGCCTTCGAAATGCCGAGAAAACCGGCTTTGACATTCAGCGTATCTTGGCACGTCTCGAGTAGGAGAAGGTCGACGCCTCCTAAGAGCAGTCCGCGCGCTTGTTCTTCGTAGGCGGCGACGAGTTCTTCAAACGTTGCGCCGCCTGTCACCGACAACGTTTTCGTCGTCGGCCCCATCGAACCAGCGACAAAGCGCGGCCAGTCCGGGGTGGAGAACGACTCAGCCGTTTGTTTGGCGAGTTTGGCCGCTTCGATGTTCAGCTCAAGCGCCAAATGACCGAGGCCATATTCGTCAAGCACGATGCGTGTCGCTCCGAACGTGTTCGTTTCAATGATATCAGCACCGGCTTCTAGGTACGCTTCATGAATGCGGCGGATGACATGCGGGGCGGTGAGGGTCAAATATTCGTTGCACCCTTCATACCCCTCGCCGCCAAAGTCGGCGGCCGATAGGTTGGCGCTTTGGATCATCGTCCCCATCGCGCCGTCAATGACGAGAATTTTTCGCTGCAGCTGCTGTTCTAAGGTGATGTTAGCCATGAACAACCTTCCTTTCTTTGGCGGCCGCTTCTTTTTCATGGATGTAGCGGACGAGCTCGACCGTCATGTCATAGCGCAAAAACGGCGTGATCAAATAAATGCCGTTAAACAAATCAAACGCCGCGTCAATGAGCGATTTGGCGATGGCAATTCCTTCGCGCGCCGCTTCTACTGGGTCGCTGCCGCAGGCGGCCATGCGGGCGCGAATCTCGTCCGACAGGGTGATCCCCGGCACTTCATGGTGCAAAAACTCGGCGTTGCGCACGCTTACCAGCGGCATAATGCCGATGTAGATCGGCGTGGCGAGATGTTTCGTTGTTTCGTATATTTGCACGATTTTTTCTTCCGAGTAAACCGGCTGGGTCAAGAAATAGTGGGCGCCGCATTGAATTTTTTTCTCCATTCGCTCGACCGCTTTATCCAAATGGCGGACGTTCGGATTGAAGGCCGCACCGATCGAGAAGTTCGTTTTTTGCCCGAGCGGTTTGCCCGAGTACGATAATCCCTCGTTGAATTGGCTGATTAGGCGGATGAGATCGAATGACGACACATCATACACGGACGTCGCTCCCGGGAAATCGCCGATTTTCGACGGGTCGCCGGTAATAGCGAGCACGTCGGTGATGCCGAGCGTATGCAACCCCATCAAATGCGACTGCAGGCCGATCAAGTTGCGGTCGCGGCACGTAATATGCACGAGCGGGCGGACGCCGAGCCGCTCTTTCACGATCGTGGCGACGGCGGCGTTGCTGATGCGCGGCGTAGCAAGCGAGTTGTCGGCCAACGTCAGCGCGTCGATGCCAGCGTCATGGAGCGCTTTCGCCCCAGCAAGAAACTTGTCAATCCCCAATTTTTTCGGCGGATCCAGCTCCACAATGACCGAGCGGCGCGTGCGGGCGAGCTCGGGAAGGGGAGATGGGGCGGGCCGATCCGCTTGCACTGATACAGATGCCGCGCGCCGTTTCACCGTTTTTTCCGTCACCGGCGTCCGGTCGGCGAGCGCCTTTGCCATTGCCTCAATATGTTTCGGCGTCGTGCCGCAGCACCCGCCGATCAAGCGCACCCCTTGATCGCGGAACGCTTTGGCTGTTTCCTCGAAATATTCAGCGTTCGTCTCATAGACAAGCCGGCCATCGCGGTAATCCGGGAGGCTGGCGTTCGGATACGCCGACAAAAACGCCTGCTTCGGCAGCGGCACTTCCTCGAGCGACCGAAGCATATGATATGGACCGAGACGACAGTTCAGTCCGACGACATCGGCCCCGAGCGCCTCTAGGCGAGCAAGGGCGTCCGCGAGCGGCGTGCCATCTTGCAAGACGCCGACTTCATGGAGCGACACATGGGCGATGATCGGCAAATCCGTTTCTTTGCGGGCGATGGCAAGCACCGTCTCCAACTCTTCCAAATCGTAATACGTCTCGAGCAGCACGCCATCAACCCCTTCAGCCAGCAGGACAAACAGCTGCTCGCGAAACGTCCGTTTCACTTCTTCGAGCGTGACGACGCTTTTGTTTAACGTGCGCAGCCCCCCGATCGTCCCGAGCACGTACGCCCGCCCGTTCGCCGCTTGCCTGGCGAGCCGCACCGCCGCGCGGTTGATGGCCGGCACCTCATCTTCAAGGCCGTAGCGGGCGAGTTTCACATAGTTGGCGCCGTATGTATTCGTCTGAATGACGTCGGCGCCCGCGGCGATATACGCTTCATGAATATGGACGATTTCATCTGGATTGGATAGATTCAATTCTTCAAAACAACGGTCAATGCCGTGCGAATATAAAAGCGTTCCCATCGCCCCGTCGGCGATGAGAATGCGCTCTTTCAACTCATCCAGCAATCCCACGTTCGATTCCCCCGTTTCTCCGTAGTAAAAGAAAAAAGCCTTCTATAAGAAGAAGACTTTTCATTCGCTTCTTCTTATCTTCCAGGCTTCCGCCTGTCTGGATTTAGCACCTTGGCCGCGGGCCAGGTTGCTGAGGGTTCACCGGGCCAGTCCCTCCCCCTCTCTTGATAAGAATGCCGGTATGCAATTGTGCGGTGACGTTTTGATGATTACTATATAATTTAATGTATTTTTCGAAATTATTCAATACGGTGAAGCGAGGAAATTTCAAAAAGAATTTCTTGGATCAACGCTTACCTTGTACCAAGCTCTTAAAAGCATCTCTGTTTCATTTCAATAGCATGAAATATGTCGAAATATGTAAAAAAAAGACAAAATTGTCGAACGATTTCTCTTTTTTTTTTTTAGAGTCAAGGTGTATGATTAAAATGGATGATATTAACAAGGAATTTACTAGAAACCGCATCGCAGACAGGAGTGAAGTGGGTGAAACAATGGTCGTGGCCGTATTTTATTCTGATTAGCCTGCCGCTTGTTGTGTTGATTGGAGTTGCTTTTCGCCTAAAAGCGGCCAGCATGCCCATCAAAATAGGATTTATTGTATTGGTGCTGCTTTACGGCGGGGTTTATTCTCGTTTAGTGCGAAGGATGAGATAGACACAGAATGTTTTTGAAAAAAGTTTTGATCGATTATCATTTACTGGAAGGAGGTGATAGGTTATGAGTTTGCTGGCGCTTGTTGCCGGGACGCTCGGCGTGTCACAGTCAATCGCGACGACGGTTGTTTCGATTGTGTTGACCGGCTCCACTCTCATTTCTATTATTCTTGGGATCACCGCTATTTTGTCAGGTGGAGTCGACGCCATTTTGGAAATTGGGTGGTCAGCTTTTGTCGCGACGGTGAAAAAAATAGTGGCGGAACGAGGAAAAGCGGCAGCGATTGCATGGTAAAAGGCAAAACGGCAGGGGAAAAACTCCCTGCCGTTCCTAATGAGTAAATCAATGTGGGGGAAGAGAAGTGAAACTCGTATGGCTGTTATATCAACAACGACAACGAAGTAGTTTGGCCCCATTGCAGAAAAAATCGCCTTTTTCTCCGAAGATGACCATGTTCTTGGTGGAAGCGGCGAAATGGCTTGTTTCGGGGATATTGGTTGTGATCATTTGCACTCGATCATTTATCATGTTTCGTCCTTCTGCGATTATGGCGTTTCTCTTTTTTATGTCTGTCAGTCCTTTAATAGGAGTTTTGCTTGAGTCCAAAGAGGCATTGCAACGTCAATACCATTATCATTATGTGCGTCTGTCTGGGGTGCGGGATGACGAGGTATGGCGGCGATTGCTCAAAATCCACTATGCTGTGTCGCTTTTGCGGCTATTGCCGATTTGGTTGCCTCCTTCAATTGGGTTGATGGTGATGTTCGGGATCACAGGCGCATCATTAGTATGGTTTGGACATACGATGTTGTTGCTTCTTTATGTGACATCGCATATAGTGCGTGGCTCAACTTTTAGAGCGATGGGCGCATTTTCTGCCTTTTTCTTTCGAATGGCATCATTCGCGATTGGTTATGTCGTGCTTGCGGCGATTGTGCCGTTGCTGCAATTGTCCCGCCAAGCGGTTCGAATGTATGGGTTGTCGCTCTCTTATCTTGTGTATATGGATGGTTATGTTGCTCATTGGCAACAGCTGTTTTATGAATGCATGACAAGTTGGGGGGAAGGGTGGTCATTTTCAAGTACAGCTTTATCATTCATCGGTGCTGGATTCGCTCTGTTGGCTTTGATTTGTTTTTCTTTCACTCGTGCGTCTCATTCTGACAAGGCAGCGTACATGCTATATTCATGGCATCAACGTGTCATAGAGTCGTTAAAAATTCGCAGCACGAATAATGCAATTTTATATAAAGATCTTTGTCTGTTAACACGCCAAGCCCGTGAGTTGACGAAACCGCCTTGGTCGCTATTTTTGCCGGGGGAATGGTTTCTGGTTGCGGGAGCGAATTTGGCGCTGTTGCCGATCGTTCATAATGGGTTGATCATTTTGTTTTTGTTTATGTTTGAAATGTATATGGTCATGACAGGCACGTTGCGAGCCATTACCGACGTCTTTCGCGACATTTTTCAGTTTGAAAGCGAGATGGAGCGTCTCACTGTGTTTCGTCTTCTTTCTCCACCTCCTCTTGTACCGTTAATCGAAGCGAAATGGACGCTGCTTGAGCGATTAGGCGTCTACCCATGCATGACGGCAGTAGGATTGCTGCTTCTCGAATACATAGGATTATTGGGGATGAGTGGAGGGCTTTGGGCAGCAATGGGAGCTGTGGTGATGATGCCCGCCTATTCGCTTGTTGTCAAACGGATTTTGCGCACCGATTATGAAGTGTTCTGTCTCGTTTTAGCTAGCGGCGAGCAGGCGGCATTGACATCTCCACGTGATTATGCGGGGTATATGGTGATTGCGGCTGGAAATCATTCGTTTCATCGCTTATTGATTTACATAACCGTTTTTTCATCGCTTCTTTCTGCCTTTTTTATGCTCTTGAAAGGTTGGAGTTGGGCATGTTACAGCGTTTTGTTTGTCTTGATGCTGTACCTTGTATTATGGAATAGTTCTCAATATGCTCGGCGCACGTGAGGAGGCATTTGCGGTGATCAGACGAGCGATTCACACTCATTTGCCGTATATGTTATTGTCGTTAGGTGTGTACATTGTATGTTTTGCTTTTGGAGCAGTGATTTTTTCACAAAAGCTTACGATTCATCCGACTTCCATGGCGTTTTGGACCACTTTAGGCCACAACTTGATGGTTGGAGCCATTTTGATGGTTGGCGGATGGCTGACGCTAGGAATGGCCAATACCCTTTATCTCGGTTACAACGCAGCAATGCTAGGCGTGATCGTGAGAGGAGTCGCCACAGGATATGGCATGCAGCCGTTGATGACCGGTGTCTTTCCTCACGCGATTCCTGAAATCATCGGCCATATCTTGTTTTGTACATTAGGGTACGAGACATGGCGGTTTCTTCAAATCGTCAAAAAAAGAGCAAGAGGAGAAGAAGAAACGCTCTATATACGGGATATCCTCTTTTTACTAGTGCTGGCGGTCGCGCTGCTCATCATCTCAGCATGGTTGGAATCAACGGTGTCTCATGTATAAAAATAGACGGTCTAAAAAGCAGGAGGCTCTTCACCACAACATGTACTTGACAAGCAATACAGCTTCCTGCACAAAGATTTGAAAAAATCACTGATTTGTTGATTTTCCCTTACAAGCGTAAATAGAGTTCAGAAAAAATCAAGTACAACTTTTGGTGAAGAGCCAAGCAGGAAAAGGGGAAGAAATAGATGGAACCGTTATTTTCATTGCAAAACTTGACGTATCGCTATGATGGGGGAGCCACGATTTTTCAGCAATTCTCATTTTCCATTTTTTCAGGGGAGACCGTGCTTCTCACCGGCCCCAATGGAGTGGGGAAAACGACTCTTTTGCATATTATTTCGGGATTGCTCGATAAAGGAGAGCTGCATTATCAAGCCTTTTATAAAGGCAATCCGATTCAGCTTCCCGACATGCGCGCTCATTTGTCTTATGTGACATCCGAGACTGTCATGTTTTCAAAATTGACGGGTTATGAAAATATCGAATGTTTCCGGCTTTTATGGAAGCTGGATCAACAGTACGTCCGCAAAGCGAACGAATTATGCAGTCTGCTTGGAATGGAGGAGATGCTCCCGCTCCCGGTGGATCAGTATTCATTAGGAACAAAACAAAAACTGCATATTGCGATTGCTTTAGCCCGCCCGGTCGAATTGTATTTGATGGATGAACCGTTCAATTCCCTTGATAGGCTAAGTCGCGATCGGTTGGCGGAGTGGATTCAAGGCGACCGTCAACATGCTTATCTCATTGCTTCTCACGTTCATCAAGAGCGCTTCCCTGGCTCCCGCATAATCTCGCTTACACGTCCAAACAATGAAGATAAAATAGAAAAATGACGGCGGGATCTTCAGGAAAAATTCAGTTTTCATACGTGTGATCAAGGATTTTTCCGTTGCACTTTCCACTCTCCTATGTTCTAATTAGGAATAGTGAACATCAAGAAGATGGGGGGCTGGAAGTGAACGGGGAAGAGATCATCCGCTTCGAGCGAGTGACGAAGGAATACGACGGAACGGTCGTATTGGATGATGTGAGTTTTGCGATGGAGCGCGGGAAGTTTTATACGCTGCTTGGCCCGTCAGGGTGTGGGAAGACAACGATTTTGCGGCTGATTGCCGGGTTTATCGAACCGACGCAAGGAACGATTTATTTCCATGGAAAGCCGATTCAAAACGTCCCGCCGAACAAACGGCAAGTCAACACTGTTTTTCAAGACTATGCATTGTTCCCTCATCTCGATGTGTTTGAAAACGTTGCGTTTGGTTTGCGCGTGAAAAAGATGAAAGAAGCGGACATCCGCCAAAAAGTGAGCGAAGCGCTCCGGTTTGTCAACTTAGACGGCTATGAGCGCCGGCGCATTCAAGAAATGTCCGGCGGTCAGCGCCAGCGCGTCGCGATTGCGCGGGCGATTGTGAATGAGCCAGAAGTTTTGCTCTTGGATGAGCCGCTATCGGCCTTGGATTTGAAGCTGCGCACGGAAATGCAGTATGAACTTCGTGAATTGCAGCGCCGCTTAGGGATTACGTTCATTTTTGTCACGCATGATCAAGAAGAAGCATTGGCGATGTCCGATTACATTTTTGTTCTGAATAAAGGAAAAATTCAGCAGTTTGGGACGCCGAAAGACATTTACGACGAGCCTGTCAATCGATTCGTCGCCGATTTCATTGGCGAATCGAACATTTTGTCAGGGCGCATGATCGACGATTTCCTCGTCGAATTTGCCGGCAAACAGTTTGCGTGTGTTGACCGCGGCTTCGCGCCAAACGAACCGGTCGATGTCGTCATCCGCCCGGAAGATTTGGAGCTCGCGGCGCCGGAAGACGGGCAGATCGTCATCCGCGTCGATTCGCTCTTATTCCGCGGTGTCCATTATGAAATTTGCGGCTATGACGAAAACGGCAACGAATGGCTTGTCCATTCGACGAAAAAGGCGGAAGTCGGGGAAACGGTCGGCCTCCGTTTTGAACCGGAAGCGATTCACGTCATGCGAGTCGAAAGGGAGGATGAGGGCGCATGACGGAACGGGCGTGGCGAAACTGGTATTTAATCCCTTATGGCATTTGGCTTGTGCTGTTTGTCGTGGCCCCGATTGTCTTTTTGGTGTATGAATCGTTTTTGGATCTTGACGGCCATTGGACGTTGTCCAACTACAAATCCGTGTGGACGCCCATTTATTTGAAAATGATGGCGTATTCGTTTTGGTATGCGTTTTTAATCACGCTTGTGTCGCTGCTCATCGGCTATCCGACCGCCTATTGGCTGACAAAGACGAGGCACAAGCAGCTATGGCTGTTGTTGCTTATTTTGCCGATGTGGGTGAATTTGCTGCTGAAGGTGTATGCGTTTTTAGGGCTGTTCGGCACGTACGGGCTGGCCAACGCTTTGTTGAAAGCGCTGGGCGTCGGGCCGCGGCAGCTGTTGTTCACCGATTTCAGTTTTGTCTTTGTGTCGGTGTACATTTTTATTCCGTTTATGGTGCTGCCGATTTTCAACGCGCTGGAGGAGCTGCCGCCATCGCTTGTCGATGCCGCCCGCGATTTGGGCGCTTCGGCTTGGACGACGTTCCGCCGCGTCGTCTTTCCGCTCACGCTTGGCGGAGTGAAGGCCGGCTGCCAAGCGGTATTCATCCCGGCGCTGTCGCTGTTTATGATTACACGCCTTGTCGCTGGCAACCGCGTCATTACGCTCGGCACCGCCATTGAGCAGCATTTTCTTGTCACCCAAAACTGGGGGATGGGGGCGACGATCGCCGTTGTGTTAATGATCGCGATGGCGGTCATCGTCGTCCTGACAGGAAGCGGAAGAAAAGAGGGAAGCCGATGAAACGGACGCATTGGTGGGGACGTGTGTACCTGTTAGCCGTGTTTGCCGTGATGTATACGCCGATTGTGTATTTGATGTATTATTCGTTCAACAGCGGCGGGGCGATGCACGATTTTCAATCGTTCACGCTCAAGTGGTACCGCGACGTGCTGTCCGACGACCGCTTGCCCATCATCGTTTTGAATACAATCGTCATCGCACTGTTGTCGGCGGCGGTTGCGACGATACTCGGGGTCATCGGGGCGCTCGCCATTTACTATGTCAAGCGGCAACGGACGAAAAACGCTCTTCTCGCCCTCAACAACGTGCTGATCGTCAGCCCAGACGTTATCATCGGTGCTTCGTTTTTGCTGCTGTTTACAATCGCTGGCATCAAGCTCGGCTTTACATCCGTGCTGTTGTCTCATATCGCGTTCAGCGTGCCGATTGTCGTGTTAATGGTGCTGCCGAAACTCGAGGAAATGAGCCCGACGCTGATTGATGCGGCTAGAGATTTAGGAGCCAGTCATTGGCAAGTGCTGTCCGGTGTGGTGCTGCCGTTTTTGGCTCCGAGCATATGGGCGGGCTTTTTCATGGCGCTCACGTATTCGCTCGATGACTTTGCCGTGACCTTTTTTGTCACGGGAAATGGGTTCTCGACGCTGTCCGTGGAAATTTATTCGCGGGCGCGCCAAGGCATTTCCTTGTCAATCAACGCATTGTCGACGCTTCTGTTTTTATTTACCATGCTGCTCGTCATCGGCTATTACGTGCTCAGCCGAAAAGGCGGCCGCTTGTACGGGATAGGGGGGCGAAAGTAGGTGAGACGGCTTGTCCAAGGATTTGCGGCTGTGTTCATCGCCGCGTTCGTCCTGATGTTTGTCACTCATCGGCTGAACGAAGCGGAAGGGTACGGCGGAGGCAAAACGGTGACGGTCTACAACTGGGGCGATTACATTGACCCCGCGCTCATTCGCGAATTTGAAAAAGAGACAGGGTGGAAAGTGATTTACCAAACGTTTGATTCCAATGAGGCGATGATGGCGAAAATCGCCCAAGGCGGGGCAACGTTTGACGTCGCCGTTCCATCCGATTACGCCATCAGCAAAATGATCGAGGAAAACTTGCTGTTGCCGCTCGATCACGACAAGCTGCCGAATTTACAATATATCGAACCGCGGTTCCTCAACTTGCCGTTTGACCCGCACAACCGGTATTCCGTGCCGTATTTTTGGGGGACGGTCGGCATCGTCTACAACCGCGAGATGCTTGGCGGCAAGACCATCACAAGCTGGAACGACTTATGGGATCCAAGCTTGCGCAATCAAATTTTGCTTGTCGACGGGGCGCGCGAAGTGATGGGGATGGCGCTAAACAGCCTCGGCTATTCGCTCAATGACACGAACAAAGCCCACTTACAAGAAGCCAAGCGGAAGCTCGATCGGCTCATGCCGAACGTGAAGGCGATTGTCGGCGATGAAATCAAGCTGCTGCTTGCCAATGAAGAAGCAGCCATCGGCGTCGTCTGGTCGGGCGATGCGGCCGAAATCATCGCCGAAAACGACAAGCTCGACTATGTCGTGCCGAAAGAAGGATCCAACTTATGGTTTGACAACATGGTCATTCCGAAAACAGCGAAAAACATCGAAGGAGCGCACGCGTTCATCAACTTTATGCTCGACCCAAAACACGCGGCGCAAAACGCCGAGTACGTCGGCTACTCGACGCCGAACAAAAAGGCGCTTCGCTATTTGCCAAAAGACATCGCGGGCGATCGCCGCTTCTACCCCGATTTGGATTCAGCAGGGCATCTCGAAGTGTACGAAAACTTGGGAAAACACATGCTCGCCTACTACAACGAACTGTTTTTGCAGTTTAAGATGCAGCAAAAGTGAACAAGCGATGTCCCCTTTACCAACGAAGCGAGCGCCGTCTTCATTCATGAGGACTGGCGCTCGCTTTTTTGGCAGAAGGGCTGAGCGGCTTCTTTTTTCGGGATGGTCAGTGTCTCCCAGCGATCGGCGTTCAGATGTTTGATAATATAGACGATTTGTCTGATATGATATGAATAATGGTATGCTTACAGGTGGTGCGGTAACGGTAAAAGTGAGAAAGCCGTTGCGATGTACTAAAATGATGTGTCGGTGAATGTAGACGAGATTGTATTGGAACGACATTGAGAAGAACGAACATATCCGGGGTGTTGCGTCCTATAAAGGTCGGACAGTGTCAGGATTTTTGTTTGCAGGCAGTGCTCACCATGTTTGCCAAGTGTGTCATTAATCATAGAGGGATTTTCGTCTTGATCTCCCATTTCTCCTTCTCGTGCAGAAAATCAGGAGGATTTTTCATCCAGATGTCGAATGAGTGCTTAAAACATAAAGTTGTTGAGCAATAAAAAGAAGATGGCCAATAAGGGGGCACGAGGATGAACATTCATAAGTTCGTGATGCCCGAAGTGATTTTTGGTAACGGTTCCATTCATCAAGTAGGGGAAAGTTGTCTAAGGCTTGGTGCGACAAATGTGTTGATTGTCAGCGATCCAGGTGTTACGGAAGCTGGTTGGCTCGATGTTGTCATTAAGAGTTGCAGGCAAGTAGGATTAAAATACACGACATTTTGTGATGTAACAATAAATCCAAAGGACGAAGAAGTAAAAAAAGGCTGTGAAGCATATCTTGAGAATGAATGCGATGCTATCATTGGAATCGGTGGAGGCAGTTCTATTGATGCCGCAAAGGCTGTCGCCATTCTTGCTACAAACGGGGGACAAATTCATGAATATGAGGGAGTGGATAAAATTCAATTGCCCCTTCCTCCTCAAGTGATGGTTCCAACAACAGCAGGGTCAGGATCAGAAGTATCCCAATTTTCTGTTATTGTTAATACAAAAGAGAAAAAAAAGATGACGATCATTTCCCGATCTCTTATTCCTGATATTGCAATTATTGATCCAGAAACATTGTCGACAAAAAGCGCTCATTTAACTGCCTCAACAGGATTAGATGTTTTAACGCATGGCATTGAGGCGTATGTAAGTCTAGCAGCTACACCGCTTACAGACGTTCAAGCTCAAAACGCTATTTCTTTAGTAGGAAAATATTTGCGCCCTTCTGTCGCCTCTAAAATCAACCAAGAGGCAAAAACCAATATGGCAATGGCGAGTTTGCAGGCAGGATTGGCTTTTTCTAACGCGATTTTAGGCGCTGTTCATGCAATGTCCCATGCTGTCGGGGGAAGGTATCCTCTTCTTCATGGGGATATAAACTCTATATTGCTTCCGCATGTGATGGAGTTCAATCTGTTGGCGAATCCGAAAAAATTTGCTGATATTGCTTGTTTTCTCGGAATGGATACTCGTGGCATGTCTTATATGGAAGCGGGAAGAAAAACAATTGAATATGTAAAACAATTGGCAGAGGATATTGGGGTGCCACAGCGATTATCTGATATAGGAGTGAAACAAGAAGAAATACGGAAAATGAGTTTGGTTGCCTTTCATGACGCATGTATGATCACCAACCCTCGTGATATCACTGTAGAAGAAATTGAAGGAATATTCAGAAAGGCGTGGTAAACAAAATGAATGACCGGCAACAGCTCATTAGCCTTTTAACAGGAGTTCAATCTTCGAAAAAAAGTTATTACACAGAATTAAAAAAGATGGTGATAGAGTTAAAAAAGAAAAATATGCAGTTGGAGATTATTAACGATATTACCAAAAGTTTTAATATTGATATGTCAATGGATGAAATGTTAAAAAATAGTATAGATAAATTGAAAACAATTTTTCCAGTGGAACGAATCAGCTTATCGTTATGTGAAAATCATAAATTAGTGTTAACAAATGTATATCCCGCTCACTCTTTGTATTTTCCTATTGGTTTTGTTTTGCCAAAAGAGCGATCGCTCTATTGGCAAGTCATACAATCGCTCGAAAAAATTTTTTATCAAATAGAAGAAGA
Source organism: Geobacillus sp. CCR (assembly GCF_052906625.1). Taxonomy (NCBI): domain Bacteria; kingdom Bacillati; phylum Bacillota; class Bacilli; order Caryophanales; family Anoxybacillaceae; genus Geobacillus; species Geobacillus sp. CCR. The sequence continues at coordinate 46,288 of NZ_JBREBQ010000016.1, forward strand.
CGAAGATTTGTATGTCGAAGTAGCTGTATATAACGCCTTGGGAATTCGCAGTGTGTTATTGATCCCCCTTATTAGCAAAGGGAAGGTGATCGGGGTACTGAGTATAGAAAGCAAGGAAAAAGTGGTGTATGATGAAAATGATCTGTCCTTTTTTCAGCAATTTTGCGACCAACTGGCAGTTTGCATTGAAAATGCCCGTCTTTATAATGAAGTACTTACCAGTAAAAAAGAATGGGAAGAAACGTTCCGTGCTGTTTCAGAAATGATATTCCTCATCGACCTAGAAGGGAATGTTTTGCGATATAACGATGCAGCTAACGAATTTTTTCAAGGTGACTTGTATAAAAAGGATATATGTAAATTGTTATCAATCAATCCGAAGGAAAGCCCGATCGTGGAAATTTTAGAAACAAAAAAACCTGTTCATCGGCGTATTCACATCCAACAGCGGGTATGTGAATTGCGTTCTTATCCCGTCTTAAATGAAAAACAAAATATGTATGCTGTTATTATGTATCTCAATGACATTACTGAAAAATTGCAGATTGAAGCCCAACTTGTTCAATCAGGAAAGTTAGCTGCAATTGGGGAAATGGCTGCTGGAATTGCGCACGAATTGAATAACCCTCTCACCGCCATTCTTGGCAATGCCCAACTGTTGTTGAGGTCTTTTTCAAAAGATGATCGTATATATAAACTGCTATTTGATATTTATTCATGCGGGAAGCGTTGTAAAACTATTATTCAAAATTTATTAACATTTTCAAGGCAAGATGAATATAGATTCGAGGACTGTTCTATAAATGATGCCGTTGAACAAGTATTAGGGTTAATTGGTGATCAAATTTGTAAACAAAATATTATTATTCAAAAAAGATTAGACGTTTCCATTGAATTGATTGAGGGAAACGTACAACAGATAAGCCAAATAGTTTTAAATTTATTAATAAATGCTAAAGATGCGCTTGAAGAGATAGATATTCCAGAGAAAATCATTGTTATAGAAACAAAGTCGATCGTTGAAGCTGGAGAGCATTGGGTTGTTCTATCGGTTCGTGACAACGGAAAAGGAATAGAAGAACAATATTTACAGGAGATTTTTAATCCATTTTTTACAACGAAGAGGCCAGGGAAGGGAACCGGACTTGGGCTGTCTGTCAGTTTAGGGATTGCTGAGGCGCATGGTGGAACGATTGAGGTGGTCAGCGAACTTGGTAAAGGAAGTGAGTTTATATTAAAACTTCCAAAAAAGAAATAAGGGGGGAGATGAGTGGGGAATATTTTAGTTATTGATGATGAAAGGGAAGTTGGGACGTTTTTCCAACATTTATTAGAAGGAAGAGGGAACAAGGTTAAGCTTGGATTTAGTGGGGAAGATTTTTTTCAGTTGATTCAACAATACAAGTTTGATCTTGCTTTCATCGATGTGAAACTTCCAGATGCAAATGGTTTAAATTTATTAAAACAGTTAAAACGCTCATGTCCTTCTTGTAAAGCTGTTGTAATGACAGGCTATAGCACAGTAAAGACAGCGGTTGAAGCGATTAAACATGGAGCAAACGACTATATTGAAAAGCCGTTTGACGATATTGAACAGTTAGAGCGATTAATCGATGAATTATTAAGTGATGGTCCTCTTTCATCCCAAGATGATATGTATAAGCTGGCTGAGACGCTCGGTTTCATTGTTGGAACAAATAAAGAGATGAATGATTTGCTTAAATTGGCTTATAAAATTGCGAAAAAAAATGTGAACGTGTTGATTGAAGGAGAGACGGGGACTGGAAAAGAAGTGCTCGCTCATTTTATCCACAACGCGAGCATGCGCTATGACCAGCCTTTTATTGGGGTGAATTGTGGCGCTGTTTCGGAAACACTGTTAGAAAGCGAATTGTTTGGACATGAAAAAGGGGCGTTCACAGGAGCGGTAAAGGAGAAAAAGGGGATTTTTGAAATTGCTAACCGTGGCACGTTATTTTTAGATGAAATTGGAGAAGCGTCTCTCGCGACGCAAGTAAAACTGTTAAGAGTGCTAGAAACAGGGGAGTATATTCGCGTCGGGGGTGAAACGATCCGCAAAACGAATACACGCATTATTGCTGCTTCGCATGTCAATCTGGCAAAAGCGGTCGAGGAGAAGACGTTTAGAGAGGATTTATTATATAGATTAGATGTTGTGAAACTTACCATTCCTCCGCTTCGAGAGCGGCTCGAAGATCTTCCAATTTTGATTGATTATTTTTTAAAAAAACTAAATACACCTCTATCGTTTTCAGAGGACTGTATTTCCCAGATGAAACAGTATCATTGGCCGGGGAATGTGAGAGAATTGTTTAATGTTGTTAAAAGGGCGGTAACTTTAGCGGAAGGAGAAACAGAGGTGATCACCCTTGACTATTTGCCGGAGAAGCTTAAGATTCCGTTGCATTTAGGGCAAGTATCGAATAGCGTGCGAAGTCCAAAAGATGGAGTAGAAGACTTAGAAGCTTATTTGCAAGAATGGATGAATGGTGTGCTAGCACTATGGAGAAACAGTGATCGGTTAGATCTTGAACATGTATTATCTTCAGTGAAAGAACTAGAAACGAAAATCGGCCGATCTTTTGTACTGAAAATGTTAAAAGAAACGTTAGGAAATCGTAAAGAAGCAGCAGAACGGTTAAATATCACCGTACGAACATTAAGATATTTATTAAAAGAAAAAGGAGCTGATCCAAAAGCGTAAATGGCTTTCGGATCAGCTTTTTGTTGCTTGATTGATCAGAAAAATCCTAATGGTTTTGGATTGTAGCTAACGAGTAAATTTTTCGTTTGTTGATAGTGCGCTAACATCATATGATGGGTTTCACGACCGATCCCAGATTGTTTATATCCTCCAAAAGCAGCATGGGCCGGATAAGCATGATAGCAATTTGTCCAAACTCTTCCTGCCTGAATGCCTCTTCCGAAACGATAGGCCAAGTTGATGTTTCTCGTCCATACCCCGGCACCAAGGCCGTACAACGTATCATTAGCAATCTCCAAAGCCTCCTGTTCATCTTTAAACGTTGTTACTGAGACTACTGGACCGAAAATTTCTTCTTGGAAAATGCGCATTTTATTATGTCCTTTAAATACAGTTGGCTTGATATAATACCCGTTTTCGAATCCAGGGACTATGTTTTTTTCGCCGCCGATTAGGCATTCGGCGCCCTCTTGTTTTCCAATATCAATGTATGCAAGAATTTTTTCCATTTGTTCTGCTGAAGCTTGCGCTCCCATCATTGTGCTTGTATCAAGCGGATTTCCTGTTCGAATCTTTTTCACACGTTCAAGAGCGCGCTCCATAAATTCGTCATAAATGGACTCATGGATGAGAGCACGAGAAGGGCACGTACAAACCTCGCCCTGGTTTAAAGCGAACATGACAAATCCTTCAATCGCTTTATCTAAAAAGTCATCGTCTTTTTCCATTACATCAGGAAAGAAGATGTTTGGGGATTTGCCGCCCAATTCCAGTGTAACAGGAATAATATTTTGTGAAGCGTATTGCATAATCAGCCGCCCTGTCGTTGTTTCACCGGTAAACGCGATTTTGGCGATACGTGGACTAGAAGCTAATGGTTTGCCAGCTTCTAATCCGAACCCGTTGACAACATTGAGCACTCCAGGCGGCAACAGATCACCAATCAACTCCATAAGCACCATAATCGATGCTGGAGTTTGTTCAGCTGGTTTTAGCACAATGCAGTTTCCGGCAGCAAGCGCAGGAGCAATTTTCCATGCTGCCATCAATAATGGAAAATTCCATGGGATAATTTGCCCGACAACGCCGAGTGGTTCATAAAAATGGTACGCGATCGTATCGTCGTCAATTTGGCTGATTGTTCCTTCTTGAGCGCGTATGGCTCCAGCGAAATAACGAAAATGATCGATGGCTAAAGGAAGGTCAGCGTTTAATGTTTCACGGATTGGTTTGCCGTTATCCCATGTTTCGGCAACCGCTAACATTTCCAAGTTTTCTTCCATGCGATCAGCGATTTTATTTAAAATCAACGCTCTGTCAGCCGGTGATGTTTTTCCCCAAGCTTCTTTTGCCGCGTGTGCTGCATCTAACGCCAATTCAATATCCTCAGCCTGCGAGCGTGCTACTTCACAAAATACTTCTCCTGTTATGGGTGTAATATTTTGGAAATATCGACCCGAAATAGGCGGCACCCATTCTCCGTTAATATAGTTATCGTATCTTGCTTTGAATTGAACTTTTGCGTCTCTTTCACCTGGTTTGCTGTAAATCATTTGCATTCCTCCTTGTGTCATAAAGTTTCAGAAAGATGTTTAAATTAAGCTATTTTCCATTCAGATATACTCTTATGGCCATTGCGTCTTATAAAGTAGCTGCTCTTAGGGGAGGGGGAATCGTCCCCTAAGAGCTTGATATAATAGGCACCGTAATGTTTTCTAGAAAGCAGATGATAGGCGTTGTGGTGGAACAGGTCGATTTCTCAAAATGGGAAACCTTATGATATCAATCCACTCCTAAACCAAAAACAGACAATGCCGAAAAAATCGCTATTTTCCATCGTTCCTCTAGGAAATTTAGGGTTGTTCTTCTGCTGCTTTGTGTTACATTGTTAAAACAACGCGGCCATTGATTTGACCTTTTTCCATCCGTTCAAATACTTCGTTAATTTTTTCTAATGGTACCGCTTCCACAATAGGGCGAACTTTTCCGCGTGCGGCGAAATCTAGAGCTTCTTGCATATCTTTTCGTGTACCGACGATCGAACCTTTTATCGTAACGCCATTTAATACAGTGTCAAAAATAGGAATCGGCAGTTCATCGTGAGGCAGTCCAACTATGACAAGGCAGCCGCCGCGTCGCACGGATTGATAAGCTTGTTCGAACGCTTTTTTCGTTACAGCAACGCTAATAGCCGCTTGTACTCCGCCTACTTTTTCACGAATGGCTGCTACAGGGTCTTCTTGCAATCCATTGATCGTAATATCAGCACCCAACTTTGCCGCAAGTTCTGCCTTTTCATCACTGATATCAACAGCAACAACATTTAATCCCATTGCCTTGGCATATTGAAGAGCAATATGGCCCAATCCCCCGATTCCATAAATAGCGACCCATTCGCCAGGCTTGGCATTTGAAACTTTTAATGCTTTATACGTTGTGACCCCAGCACAAAGAATAGGAGCAACTTGTACGGGATCGAGGTTTTTAGGAATTCGTGCGACATAATTGGCCGGGGCTTTGCAATATTCTGCATAACTGCCATCGACAGAGTATCCACCGTTTAATTGATGTGGACAAAGTGTTTCTTGACCGCTTAAACAATATTCACATTCACCGCATGCTGAGTATAACCATGGAATGCCAACACGGTCGCCAATTTGGATTGATTTCACTCCCTCACCGATCTCAACAACAATTCCTACCCCTTCATGACCAGGAATAAGTGGAAGTTTCGGTTTTACCGGCCAATCCCCATGAGCCGCATGCAAATCGGTATGGCAGACGCCACAAGCTTCAATTTTCACAAGCACTTCGCCATATCCTAGTTTTGGTTTCTCCACTTCTTCAATTTGAAGTTTTTGCTTGAATTTGTGAACAACGGCGGCTTTCATTTCTCACCATCTCCTTATAAAGTTTTTTGGTTTCGCCTACTATGAAACGCAAAAATCGTGCCAAGTAATAATGGTGAAGAAGAGGGGGTGGTGATAAAGTGAAAGAACATTTAAAACAAGCAAGTTCTCAATTTGAAAAGTCGACTTCCTCAGAATTTGCGAATAAACGGTTGGAAGAAATAAACATGCTTCAACAGCTCCTAAAGAGATTTGATAGGGGAAGCGTGCCAAGATTTCGTCCATTTTCTCCAAATGTTCGGCAATTTTGTTCGAAAATTCGAACTTATCAAATGAGTGTCCCAAAAGAGATAGGACACCTTTTCTTATTGCCGAATAACGCATGAACTCTCTGCTCGAAGATGATTGTGATGAGTGTTTGAATATTTGGAAAAAGGAAGAGGGGGAATGGAAAGAGAAGTATAAAATATTACCTCACCTTGATGAAAGGGGTCGAAAACATGCATAAACACTTGCCCATGGAAGAAGATGTGATGGATTTGCTCATTGGTGGTTTTTCCGGCGTGATGTTGGTCGCCATCATAACGGTTGTTTTTCTTTGGCGGAAGGACCGGCCGCGTCGTTCCGCATGGCATTGGATTTTTGCTCATTTTCTGCTGTTCTCTATTGCCGCCTACTTTGCATTGAGAGCAATCAAGTTTGATCTTACCCATGTGCAGGCATCTGAAGAAATCTCCCTCCTTCTTGGCAAGGCGGGGATGGCGTGGGGAGCGGGGATGGTTTGTTTGTTGGTCGGTATTGTGAAACTTTCAAGGCGCTGACCGTGATCCCGATAAGTGATAGGATTGGGAAGGAACAACAAGCAACAAAAAGAAGCCATCCACCTTTATCGGCTGACGGTTCCGAGGGGTGGATGGCGTTTGCAAGATGATTCGAGTAAGGAGTTGCCTATGTTGTTTTTCGATTTCTTGGTATGGTCAGTGTTTTCCAGTTGTTTGCGTTCAGCTGTTTCGCGATATAGACGATTTGCCCGATATGATACGAATAATGGTACATTTGCCGCTCAATGGCTTCGATGACGGAATGGGGTTCGCCGCGGATCGTGACCGTCCGCAACAAATCCGTTTCTTGCAGTTCGTTCAGCGTCTGAAAGAAAGCAGACCACCCCTTTTCCCAGCAATCCATGACTTCTTTGCGCGTATGGAAGTCGTTAATAAACTCATCATCGCGGTTTCGGTCCGGTTTTTCCCCATCCGATGACAAAAAGTCTGTCCAGCGCGACACCATATTTCCGCTCATATGTTTGACAATGATGGCGATGCTGTTTGTCTCCTCATGAAAGCAATGGAACAGCTGTTCCTCCGAACATTGGTCCATAGCCCGTTCGGCGGTCTTTTTCATGTCGAGAAAGCGCGCGCGCACCACTCGCAAATATTCTTGGCCGATGTTCATTCACACACCTCCGTCAAAGAAATGCCATCTCTTTTATTCGCCGTCGATGCGGTGATTTCTTTCTATGTGACGGCAAAAAAAAAGCAACGCCTTGGGCGGACATGACTATGGGTCATGTTTTCGAAGCAGGCGAGTGAATAATCAGATCATAGCGGCACTCTTCGTTGCCTGTGTTCATAAATTGATGTTCGCAGGCGGCGTTGTAATAAAGAGAGTCCCCTTCGTGCAAGACGTCCGTGTTATGAAACCTCCTTTGCTTTCCTTGATTGTCGAAGATGCATTCGGCATGGTCGCGAAAACATCCTCTCGATTTTCGCCGAAAGGGTGCGAAATGTGAGGGATAACGTCCGCTCTTTTATACGTAGCTTCCGATTTTTCCGTTTTTTCTCGCCCAATGCCATTGTTGCTTCAAGACCAATGAGCCCATGGCCAGCCATAATAGCGAGATGCCGAGAGCAGGAAAGAATACGGGCCATCCTTCATTCACTCCTTGCACGGCCCAAGAAAGGGGAGAAAAGTAGTTGAGAATATGAAACGCTGTCGGCAATAAATTTGAAGATAGAAAAAAACCTGAGAAGATTAATAAATAATAAAGCAGCACCTCGGTAACGGCTCCGACTTGTTTTAAGCGAAGGGACAGTCCTAAAATGAACACACCGATTCCCGTCATCCCGATTAGGCTTACGCCGCCAAATACGACGATCTCCGTTATCATGGATAATATTCCCGAGAGAATTTCGGAAAATCCAATCATCAAAGCCGCACAGATGAAAAAGAGCACTACCCACACGGATGATAATGCGATTTCCGCGATCACTACGCCCATTAAAACTTGCCATGGGGGAGTCTTGGTGGAAAGTACCTGCTCTGCCGTGCCGAGATACGCTTCCTCGATCACCGTGTTGCCGAGCTTTGAGATCAAATGAGCGCTTAAGTACCAAAGGCTGAAACCGAACAGTTTGAGCGTCGCTTCCTTTCCGGTTTGTATCGGGCTTGCGTACAGCGTACCGAGAAAAAAGACAAATTTAATGATAAGGCCAACGGTAAAATCGAACCAATACCGACGATACTCTGCCCTTTTTTTCAAAAAGGAAGCCAATACTACATTCAAGATTTGCAGGGGCAACCGACTCACCTCCTTAGACGGATAGGTTGGAACGAATAGCGGCCAAAAAATGAGTTTCAAGGTCGGCTGGAGTTGAAAAATGTTCTTTCGTGCCGCTCCAAACGATTTTTCCGCCTTGAATAAAGACAAACTTATTTCCAACGGCGTGGGCAAAAGGAATGTCGTGGGTGGTGATGAGAACGGCTTTCCACCATTGGTTTTCTTCCGTTAACATGGTTCGGATATGATGTTGCGACTCAACATCAAGGCCAAGAGTTGGCTCATCAAGGAACAAAAACGGCGCTCCTTTCATTAAGGCGATCGCAAATGCCAGTTTTTGTTTCATCCCACGTGAAAGGGTTTGGGTAAGACGCTCAGCGTATGGGGTTAGATTCAACACGGCCATCATTCGTTCGGCTCTTCGTTTTGCTTCAGCACGACTCCATTTGTTCAGCAAGCCGAAGTATAAGAGATTTTCCAAAACAGTTAAATAAGAATAGGAGTTGTCAGCTTCTTCAAATACGACCGCAATCGACTCGCGCGCTTCATCTGGATGGCGGACAACATCTACTCCATTGACATAGATGCTGCCGCTGTCTGGTGCAGTAAGCCCGATGATGCATCTTATTAAAGTAGTTTTTCCGGCTCCATTCGGCCCTAAAAGAATAAGTCGATCCCCTTCAACCAGTTCAAGGGAAACATTATGTAATACTTGGCGGTTTGGCGGATAGATTTTGTTTACGTCTTGCACGGCAATCATTTTTTTCTACCCTTTCCATTTAATAAGCTAGGGTGGTCTTGAAAAATCTTGAGGACCACCCGAAAGGATTATTACCAACTCGCTGGGACTTGAGACGGAGCATGTTTTAGTATGTCGTCACTTGTTGGAATAGGAGGGACCACAGTAAGAGAACCATGTCCTTCCAGTCGATAGAAAAGCTCTGTAGAAATACTGGTGGAAAGTTCAATAGCTATATCAATTTTGCACCACATATTAAATGGTCTATGATTTTTTCCACCCATATTCTCTTTCCCCTTTAGTGTATTATACAAAAAAACAAAAAAATGTAAATATTTAAAATTAACGTGACATTAGAAACCGATCAAAAATACACGCCAAGACAGGGATTCCGTGAGCTTGTGTAAAAAGAGGGGCGTTTTCCGTGAAGTCGTCGTCAACACCATGCTTTTTTGAGCAGTTTTACTCCAAGCTCAATATCCTCGAGCGACAAGCCGCTAAAACCGAGCTTGATCATGGGTCGGTCTGGCCGTTGGTTCACAAAATAGCGCGAAGTGGGATACACTTTTACCCCACACGATAGGGCGCGTTGAAGTAGCTGTTCTTCTGAACAATCGGAATGAACTTTGATTAACACGTATAAACCGGACTGTTCGCCAATAATGGAGATCATATCCCCAAATGCTTTTCGCAGTAGTGATGTTAAATGCTCCATTTTTCGTTTGTACACGAGGCGCATGCGTTTAATATGGCGGCCCCATTCCCCCTCCTCCATAAATTTGGCCATCGCCAATTGGCTGAGGATGGACGCAGTGCTTTCGAAAAGGCGAAACTGCTGCTGATAACGGTACAAAAGCGACGGCGGCAACACCATGTAGCTTAAGCGAATCCCAGGCAGAAACGATTTTGAGAAATTGCCCAGATAAATGACTTTTGTGGAATCAATGGAAGCAAGAGCAGGAAACGGCTTTTGCGTGTAACGGAATTCGCTGTCGTAATCGTCCTCGATAATATAGCCATCGACGTTGTTCACCCATTGAATGAGCCTGTGCCGTTGCTGGATCGGCATGCTGACTCCCATCGGGCTTTGATGTGAAGGGGTGACATAGATGAGCCGCGATCGCCTGTTCTCGAGCGGTGAAAGATCGATGACGGTTTCGGAAACAGGCACCGTTTCCAGCTGAAAGCGGTGAAACAAAAACGCTTCTCTGGCGCCGTCATAACCAGGGTCTTCGACGATCACGCTGTTGAATTCATCTTTTAGAATATAGCCAAGGGAGAGAAGCATTTGCTGCGTGCTGCTTCCGATGATGATGGCGTTTGGCTCTGTGATCACCCCGCGGGATTCGAGAAGGTAGATGGCGATTTGCTTGCGCAAGCATAATTCCCCAAACGGATCCCCATAGCGGAAACATCCTTTGGCCGTCAATACTTGATTGGAAATTCTTCTCCATGCTTTAACGGGAAAATGATCGGCATCGACGGTATCGGCGCGAAAATCGACAACAACGGACGTTGCTGCTTCCCTTGCCGATTGGCGTGCAGAAATGCGGGCTTTTGGAATGAAAAGAGGTTCCACTTCATTGGCAAAATACCCTTTTCGTTTTTCCGCGCGAATATATCCTTCCGCTACCAGCTGTTCGTAAGCCATTAAAGTTGTGTTCCGGCTGACATTCAATGATTCGGCGAGTTGGCGAATGGAAGGTAGCGGCTCATTGGCTTGAATGTCGCCTTGTTCAATCAATGATTTCAATTTTTCGTAGATTTGCTTGTATTTAGGCGAGCCGTCCTTCAAGTCAAAAATGATCGTCTTCATGTTCATCCTCCTGACATGTTTATTTTTTTGTTATTGTCACTTTTTTTATGTCAGTTTTGATTATATTATACATTGTGAAGAATGGAATGCTGTAATTGAAAAGATGGGGGAGAGGACTGATGTATATTCCGAAGCATTTTGCCATCAACGATATGTCTGTCGTCTATGAGGTGATCGAGGAGAACAGTTTTGCCACCTTGGTGTCGATGCATCAAGGGGAGCTGTTTGCTACCCATTTGCCGCTGTTGCTCGATCGGGAGAAAACGTGTTTGTACGGCCATTTTGCCCGTTCTAATCCGCAATGGAACGACATTCAACGTCAGACGGTCTTGGCGATTTTCCACGGTCCGCATTGTTATATTTCTCCTTCCTGGTATGAAACGAACCAGGCGGTGCCAACATGGAATTATGTGAATGTCCATGTGTACGGGAACGTGGAGTTGATCGACGATGAAGAAGAAATCATGCAGTCGCTGCACGATATGGTAGAAAAATACGAAGCGCCGGGCAGCCGTTACCAGCTGTCAGAGGTCGATGCCGGGATGCTGTCCGGCATGAACAAAGGAATTCAAGCCTTCAAAATCATCATCAAGCGAATCGAGGGAAAAGCCAAGTTAAGCCAAAATCATCCTGCATACCGACAAGAACGGATCATCAAGCAACTCGAGCAAATGCCATTTGAAAACGAAAAGCGAATCGCTTCCCTGATGAAAAAGCAACAGCAGTGAAATAGAAAATGAAGGAGTGAGATGTGAGGATGGGGCTTTCGACGATCGGTGTGTTTATAGTGGCAGCCGCGGCACTGCTCATCGTCCCCGGACCGGCGGTATTGTACATTGTGTCTAGAAGCATCGGTCAAGGAACGAAAGCAGGAGTTGTAGCGGTGTTTGGCGTGGCATTGGGTGGCGCTGTCCATGTTGTCCTTGGAGCCGTGGGCGTTTCCGCGATTTTGATGACATCGGCGGCTGCCTTTACGATGATCAAATATTTAGGAGCCGTTTATCTTATCTATTTGGGAGGCAAAACGTTATTTTTTGCTTCCACCAAGGATGAGGAAATCCCGAACACGAAGGCCAAGGAGAAAACATTGGCGCAAGTGTTTTACGAATCTCTATTTGTCGAAGTGACCAATCCAAAAACAGCGCTCTTTTTTCTTGCCTTTTTTCCGCAATTTATTTCGCCTTCTGCTGGATTGGTGGCTGGTCAATTTTTGCTTTTAGGGGCGATATTTGTTGTTCTCGCCTTGCTAAATGACAGCTTGTACGCCATGTTGGCCGCGGGCATCCGCAAACGGCTGGCTGCCAAGAAAGGAAGCATGAAGGTGATGAACCGGGTGGCGGGCTGTTGCTATATCTTGTTAGGACTATTCTCCGCCTTGGCGAGCCCTTCAAAACCGTAAGAGAATGGAGGAGTGGATGATGACACGTTTTGTTGTTGAAGACGATGTTTGGGCCATATTTCCCCACGCCAAAATCGGTGTGGTCGTTGCCCAAGGGATTGACAACGGCATCAAGAATGCCAGCGTTTACGAACAAATGCTGCGAGAGGCGGAGAAAGAGGCGCGGAAATTCCTGGAGTTTGAAGAATTGAGCCGCAACCCCGTCATCGTTGTTTGGCGAGAGGCGTTTCGGCGATTCAAAACGAAAAAAGGGGCGCGTTGTTCGGTTGAAGCGCTGCTGAAACGAGTGAAAAACGGTCAGCACATCCGAACGATCAACCCGCTTGTGGATATTTATAATTCTGTTTCATTGCGTTACGGGCTTCCATGCGGAGGGGAGGATATCGACACGTTTGTCGGCGACATCCGGCTGGCGCTGGCGGATGGTCATGAACCGTTCATCCCGTTGGGAGGCGAGGAAAACGACCCGCCGTATGAAGGAGAAATCGTGTATAAAGATGACGTGGGCGCCATATGCCGCTGCTGGAATTGGCGGGAAGCCCAACGAACGATGCTCACCGAACAGACGAAGCACGCCTTCCTTTGCATCGAATCGATTGATGAAACAAGGAATGAGGTTCTTTACCAAGCGCTGGAAGAATTGGCTTCCTCCATACGCCGTCATCTCGGGGGCACAGTGAAGACGCACATCGTGGATATTCACCATCCAGAAATATCGATAACGGATTAAGGACCATTTTATCCGTCTTGCTTTAATTGCTGCGGCGCTTGGCCGCTCCGGTGGGGAAGGAGAAGCGATGCGACTCGCCGAGCCGATTGTCGACATGGCACTCGCCTTCATTGTGTTTGGTGTGCTCGTTGGGCGGTGGTTAGCATGTAGAGGCCGCCTGCTTACTTCAGTACCTGATATCATGCGCTCGCTTTTCCCAAAAGATGAGCTGTTTTTTTCTTGCTATAAGAATTATAGGGAGCTTGCCAGCTGGCTTCTCCTTCAAATTTTCTATCGTTCTGCTTGTAAAACAAAAAGCGGATGGAGGCTTGCCTCATCCGCTTATCGATAATTCACAAACTGCACCTCAATCGGCAAATCCGCTTCGCGAATGGCGGCGATCACCTTTTGCAAGTCGTCTTTGCTTTTGCCGCTGACGCGAATTTGGTCATCTTGCACTTGGCTTTTCACTTTCAAGCCGGTGTTCTTGATGATCGTGGTGATTTTTTTCGCGTTTTCTTTGTCGATCCCTTGGACAAGCTTGGCGCGCTGGCGCACTGTGCCGCCTGCGGCCGGCTCGATTTTGCCGTATTGGATGTTTTTCGTCGCCACCCCGCGTTTAATGAGCTTGCCGATGAGCACATCTTTCAGCTGCTCAAGCTTAAACTCGTCGTCGGAGATGAGAACGAGCTCGTCTTTCTCGAGCGAAATGTCGCTTTTGCTTCCTTTGAAGTCGTAGCGCGTTTTGATTTCTTTCATGGCGATGTTAATGGCGTTCGCCACTTCCGACAAATCGACTTTGGATACGATATCAAACGAACTTTCTTTCGACATACGTGACCTCCCGGGCGTGTGATGTACTTTCATTATAGAAAAAGGTGGGAGGAAAGACAACAATGATCAAAGGGGCAAGAAGGTTAGTTTCGTCCTTTATCCGGAAGAGGCCGGCATGTAGCACCATGCTGAAAGCGGGACTTGATGCAGGGGGAACAATGTGAAAAAGGCGGTGTTTCGGCCGCCTTTTTTGTCATTTTGCTCACAAATGATCCGTCTTCTTCGAATACGCGAACTTCCCGGCTTCGCGGTTTTTCTCGCGCATCATGTTTTTCTCATGGCGCTTCGCTTGGTTGTCGCGCGCTTTTTTGTCATTGTCGCTTGTGTTTGGCATCGGCAGCCCCCTCCTTTTGTTTCGATCGTCCATCATTAGTATGCGGTAAATGGAAATGAACTATATGGAAATAGGGGAAGGTAGTTTGTGGAAAGATAAATTGAGAATTTTTCTTAACAAATGGTTCGCTTCAGAGTATAATTAAGTACAAAAATAGAGATAAATGTTTGTAATAGGGTAGATATAGGTGTTTAACGATCATTTTTTATCTAAAATGTTCGTAAAGGGGAATGAAAAATGAAACGAAAACCGTTTGTCCCCTTCAAGCTTCCTCTTAGCGAAGATGTCGTGAATCAAATGCGTTTTCTTCGCGAATTGATCGAAGCGAATAAGGCGATGGTTGAGTATCAAACGATGCTGCGGCATTCAAAGCTGCATCCGCGATTTCTGCTCAGGCCGATCATGCTGAAGGAGGCGGTGCAGTCGACGAAAATTGAAGGGACACAAGTGACATTGGATGAAGTGATGGAGACTGAAGCACAAAGCAGAAAAGCGAACAGCGATGTGCGAGAAGCATTAAACTATTATGAAGCATTAGTGGCAGGGATGGATGCGCTGAAAGAGATCCCGATTTCGACTCGGTTGTTTAAGCAGTTGCATCGAATTTTGTTGTCAAACGATGTACGCGGATCCCATCGGTCGCCAGGGGAATTCCGAAGGGTGCAAAATTTCCTCGGTCCGGAAGGATGCACGATTGAAACAGCCGCTTACATTCCTCCGGAGCCGCATCTTGTCAATGAGTATATGTCAAATTTAGAGAAATACATTCATGAACCGAACGATGATTATGATGAATTAGTGAGAGTAGCCATAATTCATGCGCAGTTCGAAACGATTCATCCGTTTCTGGACGGAAACGGTCGGATTGGAAGAATTTTGATTCCGCTCTATTTGTATAGTAAGGGTGTCATCGATTACCCGAACTTTTTTGTCAGCGATGTGCTTGAACGGGATAAGCACAAGTATTACCGCTATTTGAATGATACCCGCTACAAAGGCGACTGGACGCAATGGATTCAGTTTTTCTTGCAATGCGTCCATTTACAAGCGAAACAAAATGTTCGATTGATTCAAAAAGTAAACGATTTGTATGAAGAGGATTTGGAAAAGGCAAGTGCGCTTGTGAACAGCCATAATATTCGAACCGTTGTCAATGTCATGTTCCAGCACCCGATTTTTACCGCGAACATGATGGCGGAGTTGACCGGTTTGCCGGAAGCGACGGTTCGGCGCTATTTGAATCGGTTTGAGGAACAGCAACTCATTTTCTCGGATGGCCGGATGCGGTCCAAAACGTACTACTACTACAACCTTCTTGATCAACTTCGGTGATGAGGACAGGCGCCTGTGTTGTGCAGGCGCCCGTGTTTTGTCCGGCGGGAAAGGCGTCAGATCTCAATATATTTGTTCAGAAAAAAGAGGGCAATCGTCCCCGGTCCGGCGTGTGCGCCGATGGCGCTGCCGATGTCGGAGAGGAAAAAGCGCGTGCAGCCGTGCGTTTCTTCGATCATTTGTTTCAGCTCCAAGGCGGTTTCTTCGTCATCGGCATGGCTGATGCCGATCGTTTGCTTTTGCAGATCGTCGCCGCGCTCGCCCATCAACTCGACCATGCGCTTTAACACTTTTTTTCGCCCGCGCCATTTTTCGAGCGGAATAAGCGCCCCGTCTTCGACATGGAGAAGCGGTTTAATGTTCAGCAGCCCGCCGAACGCCGCGGCGGCTTTACTGATGCGGCCGCCGCGCGCCAAGTAATCCAAGTTGTCAACGGTGAAAATGTGTTCCATATGGCGGCAATACGCCTCGATCGTTTCACAAAGCAAGTTGTACGGTGTGTTTTGTTTCGCCAGCTCGACTGCCTTCATGACGGCGAGCCCTTGGCCAAGAGAGGCACATTTCGAGTCGATGATCGTCAGGCGAAATTCCGGATATTCATCAAGCAGCTCGCTGCGGACGGCCATCGCCGTTTGGTATGTACCGGATAATTTCGATGAAAAGGCAATGTAAAGGCATGGCCGGTTTTCTTTGGCATACGGCAAAAACAGCTCCTTCATCGCCAGTGGGCTTGGCTGTGCCGTTTTCACCGTATGCCCTTGGCGCATGGCGTCATATACTTGCTTCGGCTCGATCGTGATGCCGTCTTCGTAATCTTGGCCGTTCCAATGAACGACAAGCGGCAAAAAGGCGATTTGATGCTCGCGGATGTACGACTGCGGCAAATCGGCTCCGCTGTCGGTGATGATTTGAATGGGCATGGTTCGTCCCCCTTTTTGTGAACAAAAATGAATATAGTATAGCCGCATCGAATGAACGGACGATTTTGGCCGGTGAACAGCGATTCATTATCTTCTCTTAGTGTAGCGGTTTTTCGGACGGAATACAATGGAAAATCTCGAGCGGGCGAAAGAAACAGCTGCGGGAAACCGCAGCCGTTTAGTGGGTGAGCTCATCAAGCTCGGCTTGAAATTGACGCAACTGCGCTTTTTCCGCCGTGTTGGAATGCGCATAGGCAGATGACAAGGCGTTTTTGGCGATGGCAATGGCGCGGTCGACGTTCATGTCGATTTCGCCGTTAGCCGCTTGTTTGGCCTGCGCGACCGCTTTGCGCGCCTCTTGGAACAGGCGGTTGCCCATCGCTACGCTCCTCCAAGCGACGTTTCCATCGCTTTTTCCGCTTTGCGCGCTTCCGCCTCGGCGTACGTTAAATGATAAGGGATTCGCTTGTCATGCCGTTCAACCGCATCGACGCTTTGTTGGACGAAACGCTTCGATTTGTTTCGTTTGCCCATGACGGATTCCCCCTTTAAAATATGAAGACGCGCGTTGCGTCACGTATAGTGTAACCGCACGGGGGGAACAGTAGTAAGGAAATTCGTTACAACACAAGTCGCTCTACAAAGCGGCGAGGCGGTTGGAGCAAGGCGAAAAGAGAAGCATCAGCCAGCGTTTAGATTGTAGGAAGCAGATAAGGCTGGTGATGGAACGCGGAAAACGCTCCAGCAAAGCGTTCGCCAACGGAGCAGCATCGAAACAGTTCTTTTTTCTGTTCATGAACATTTTGGAGAAACGCGCTTTTTCATCCATCTTAATCGACGGCGCCAAAAAAGGCGGCTCGGAAGCCGCCGCGATGGAAACTACAAACGAAGCAAATCCTGCAAATATACACCGACGCCGTCTTCTTCATTGGTTTTTGCCACATCGTCGGCAATGGTTTTCAACGGTTCGATGGCGTTGCCCATCGCAACACCGAGACCGGCCCAGTCGATCATCTCGAGGTCGTTGTCTTCATCGCCAAAAGCAATGACGCGCTCCCTTGGGATGCCAAAATAGTCGGCGACTTGTTTTAAGCCTGCAGCCTTATGGACGCCATGGCGGATGATTTCAATGACATGCCACGGTTCGCTCCAGCGCCGTTGGTGGATGACGTTGGCGTATACATTCGCTAAGTGTGATTGAATCCGCTCGATATGATCATCGTCCGTGTACACGAGCACGCTCGTCGGATCTTTGCCGAGCGAGCGGCGCAAATCACCGATTTCCACGGTCGGGTTGCCAAGGCGGACGATGTCAAGCAACACCTCGTCATGTTGGTGGAAATAGACATCGTCTAACACTTCGGCCATCATATTCTTGATTCCATAGGATTCGCTGATTTCAACAATGTCTTTGACGATCGCAAGCGGCAGCGGGTAATGGTGCATGCCCCACGACGGCTGGCGCGGATGGTGGACAAACGCGCCGTTGAAATTGACGATCGGCGTTGCAAGGCCAAGTTCTTCGTAGTACATGGAGCTTGCCCGGTACGGGCGGCCGGTGGCGATGACAACAAAATGGCCGGCGTCGATGGCGCGGCGGATGACGTCTTTGGTAAATGGAGAAATCGTTTTATCCTCTTTGAGCAACGTTCCATCCAAATCCAACGCGATTAAATACGGCTTCATGTCCGACTCCTTTGCCCTCGTTATTCTTTACACTACATAGTGTAACTCTTTTCCAAAATCGCTGTCCATATGGTAAACTATACAGCGATGGAAAAAGAAAAGGGGTTTGTGCAACCATGGTGATCATTGAACAGGAACAGTTGGCCGGCGTGCCGGTTCTTCACGTTGTCAAGCCGGAAAAGCGGGACGAACGGCTGCCGCTGATTTTCTTTATCCACGGCTTTACGAGCGCCAAAGAACATAATTTGCATTTCGGCTACTTGCTCGCCGAGGCGGGCTACCGCGCTGTGCTTCCCGACGCGCTGTTTCACGGTGAACGGGACGAAGGCTTGAGCGAACGGAAATTGCAGCTGTCGTTTTGGGACATTGTTGTGCGCACGATCACCGAAATCGAGGAGATGAAAAACGACCTTGTAAGCCGCGGGCTGGCTGACCGAGAACGGATTGGGCTCGCTGGGACATCGATGGGCGGAATCGTCACGTTCGGCGCGCTCGCCGTCTATCCGTGGGTGAGGGCGGCGGTGGCGCTCATGGGCTGCCCGAACTACAGCGCCTTTTTTGATGAGATGATTGAAGAAGGAAAGCGGCGCCAAATCGACATTCCGCTGCCGCCGACGCTGCTTGCGCTCGAAAAAGAAAAGCTCGCCCGCTACGATTTATCCAAGCAGCCGGAAAAACTCGACGGCCGGCCGCTGTTCATCTGGCACGGGAAAGCCGACCAAGTCGTCCCGTATGCTTATACATATGAGTTTTACAAGCAAATTAAACCACTTTATGAAGGAAACGAAGACCGGCTGCAATTCATCGCTGACCCGCACGCCGGCCATAAAGTGACGCGTGAAGCGTTTTTGGAGACGGTGCGCTGGTTTCGCGAGCATGTGTAAGCAAAATCGGCAATGAGGAAACGAACATGTTTGTGGTCAGCTAAAGCGTGCTTCACAAGAGGGAATCCGCCTTTTAAAAACAAAAAAGGCGGATTTTTCGTTTGAACACATTTTTTATTCAAATGAATATTTGAATATAAGGGGGAGATATGCTATTCTATATTCAAACGAATATTTGAATATTGACAAGGAGCGAGAAGGAATGCACCGTCATGATGTGTGCGACGTTTACTGTTATGACGAAGAGAAGGTCGAGCGGGTTCAGCGGCGGCTTCGTGATGAAAACATTGCCGCGATCGTGCCGTTTTTCAAGGCGCTTGCCGACGAAAATCGGGCGAAGATCGTGTATGCGCTTTGCGGTGAAGAGGAGTTGTGCGTCTGTGACCTAGCGAACGTCATTGGTGCGACGGTGGCGACGACATCGCATCATTTGCGCATCTTGTACAAACAAGGAATCGTGAAATACCGGAAAGAGGGAAAACTTGCCTTTTACTCACTGGATGATGACCATATCCGCGAGCTGCTGCTTGTCGCGCTCGCCCATCGGAAAGAGGGGGACGGCCGTGGGGAATGAACAAACATTGGATCGGCTCGAGGCAAAAACATACCACGTGCAAGGACTGACGTGCACAAACTGCGCAGCTAAGTTTGAGCAAAACGTGAAATCCTTGCCCGGCGTGAAAGAGGCGAAAGTGAATTTCGGAGCCGCCAAGCTCACCGTTTGGGGCGAGGCGACGATTGATGAACTTGAGCAAGCGGGGGCGTTTGAACAGTTGACCATTTGTGAAGAACGCGAACGCCCGGCCAGGCGGGAGCCGTTTTGGAAGAAGAAAGAGAACAGGAACGTCCTTGTCTCTGCTGTATTGCTTCTGATTGGCATTGCGGCCGATGCGGCGTACAAGGGGATGCTGGCGATTGCGATGTATTTGGCGGCGATCGTGATCGGCGGCTACTCCCTGTTCTGGACGGGGCTCCGGAATCTGGCCCGCTGGCAGTTTGATATGAAAACATTAATGACGATCGCTATTCTCGGTGCGGCGGCGATCGGCGAATGGCAAGAGGGAGCAGTCGTTGTCATTTTATTTGCCATCAGCGAAGCGCTCGAGAGCTACTCGATGGATCGAGCACGGCGGTCGATCGCCTCGTTGATGGAGATGGCGCCCGCTGCAGCGACGATTCGGCGCGGTGCGGAGGAGGTGACCGTTCCGGTCGAAGACGTTCGCGTCGGGGATGTCATGATCGTCAAGCCGGGTGGAAAAATCGCTTTGGACGGCATTGTCATAAGCGGCGCCTCCACAGTGAATGAAGCGGCGATCACCGGCGAAAGTCTGCCGGTGGAAAAAGCAGTGGGGGATGCAGTGTTTGCCGGGACGCTGAATGGAGAAGGATTCCTCGAAGTTGAAGTGACAAAGCGGGCGGATGAAACGACATTGGCGAAAATGATTGATCTTGTAGAAGAGGCGCAAGCGGAGCGGGCGCCGTCGCAAGCGTTCGTCGACCGGTTTGCTCGCTATTATACGCCGTTTATTATCGTGACCGCGCTTCTGATCGCCATCGTTCCGCCGCTCGTGATGGGCGGGGAGTGGCTTGATTGGATTTACCGCGGTCTTGCCGTTCTTGTCATCGGCTGCCCGTGCGCGCTCGTCATCTCCACCCCGGTGGCGATTGTGACGGCCATCGGAAACGCGGCTCGGCGCGGCGTGCTCATCAAAGGCGGCGTGCATCTCGAACAAATCGGCCGGCTGCGTGCCGTTGCCTTTGATAAAACCGGGACGTTGACGAAAGGGAAACCAGCCGTGACCGATGTCGTCGTGTATGAAGGAACACGTGAGCAGCTGTTGGCCATCGCCGCCGCCATCGAAAAACGGTCGCAGCACCCTTTGGCTTCTGCCATCGTCCGCAAAGCGGAAGAAGAGGGAGCACCGTTTCTTGATGTGGCCGTCGAGGAGTTTCAATCGCTCACCGGCCAAGGAGTGAAGGCGGTGATTGCGGGGAACACGTACTATATCGGCAGCCCCGCTTTGTTTACCAGTTGGATCGGGAAGTTGCCCGATGAAGCGGAAAAGCAAATCTCTGCCTTTCGGGACGAAGGAAAAACCGTGATGGCCGTCGGCACGGCCGATCGGCTGTTGGGGCTTGTCGCCGCGGCCGATCAACTGCGGCCGTCCGCCCCGGAAACGGTTGCCGCGCTGCGGCGCCTTGGGGTGGCGGAAGTGGTGATGGTGACGGGCGACCACGAGCAAACCGCACAGGCCATCGGCCGTCAAGCGGGCGTATCCGATATTCGCGCCGAGCTCCTTCCGGAACAGAAGCTGGCGGCGATCCGCGAGCTGAAAGAACGTTGCGGCATGACCGCCATGGTCGGCGACGGGGTGAATGACGCCCCTGCCTTGGCCGCGGCCGATATTGGTGTGGCGATGGGCGGGGCGGGAACGGATGCCGCCTTGGAAACAGCCGATGTTGTGCTCATGGCCGACGATTTGCGCCAGCTGCCGTACACCGTCCACCTTGGGCGCCGAACGCTTGCCGTCATCCGGCAAAACATCGCCGTCGCCTTAGGGCTTAAAGTGCTGGCACTCGTGGCCGCCGTCCCGGGCTGGCTCACCCTTTGGCTCGCGGTGTTCGCCGATATGGGCGCGACGCTGCTAGTGACACTCAACAGCATGCGCCTATTGCGGGTGAAGGAATGAGACGGGGCTGCGGGCAGCGAGATACATCGTCCAACTTAGAAGAAGTGCATTTGTCCTCTCTCATGAAATGCGTGGAAAATATGGGTGCTTTCTGACGATGAGAGACGGTATAATGAAGAGGAAAACATCACAGCTGATTAGGTTGAATGTTTGGGGATAGCGGCTGTTGGATGGAACCATCGTTTTGGTCTGTTCATGAAAATCGTGGGGAAGAGGGGCGTCATGAAGGGATCTCGAAAAGAAGAGAGGCATGAAACGCAACGGACAGAAGAGATTCAACGGATGGATGACCGGGTGTTTTCGCCGGCCGAAGAGTTGGATCGGATCGCCGCGGGAGGGGCGATGAAGCGGGAAGCCCTCGATTGGCGAGGATTTCCCCGGTGGATTCGATATGTCGGATACATCGCCTTCGCCTTTTTTGTCATCGTTCCTTTGATGGCATGGTTGTGGAACGTGTTGCTTGAATAGCCGATCAAACGCCAACCGGAGGCGGGTCTCATGGAGGAGAAAAACAAACGACACGGAAATGCCCGTTGTTCCGTGTCGTTTTGTTTGCGCTCTGTTGTTAATCCTCCATCCCTAAAGCGTACAAGTAATGGCGCAAGCTTTCTTCGACACATGCGGCGATCAGTTGAATGAACGGAGTGACCTCACCTTTGACGCTCGCTTTTTCCAACGCTTCGTAATACTTCCGGCGCTGTTCCGGGTTTGCTTTCACAATAGCGGGCGGATAGCCATGCTGCATTAAAATGAAATTCATCATTAAGCGGGCGGTTCGTCCGTTTCCGTCAGCAAATGGATGAATGTATACGAGCTGAAAATGGAAACGAGCCGCCAGTTCGATTGGATGAAGAGCATGTTGATTCGTTTCATACCAAGAAAACAATTGATTCATTTCATCTTGTATATGCAAAAAGTGAGGGGGGGTGTACGAGCTGCCGGAAATGCGCACATTGTATGTTCGATATTTCCCGGCATTTTCATTGTCAATGCTCTTTAATACTAAATAATGGACCTGTTTCAACACGTGCTCAGTCAAATGTTCTTTGTTTGCGACTAACTCTTCAATAAAGTCAATCGCCTCCGCATGGTTAATAGCTTCCAAATGTTCCTTAAGCCGTTTCCCGCCAATGGTAATCCCTTCTTCTATGACTAGCTTTGTTTCCAGCAAGGTTAACGTATTGCCTTCGATGGCGTTCGAATGGTACGTCCATTCGATCCGAAATGATTCCCGCAAGTTTTTCACCAACCCTGGAGGCAAAGGGCGCAACGCATCCAACCGTTGTTTCAGCTCGTCGATTTTGGCAAACATCGCTCTCACCTCTTGGTATATGATTCGCGGCCTCGATTCGTTTTTCCTTTAAATAGCCAAGCGATGGCTCTCGTTTTTTCTATTATGATACAAAAATAAAGGGCGGGGAGTGTTCAGCAGTTGCAGAACAATGAAACAACCGCCCGCCCAACACGGGCGAACGGCGAAAAGGGGATGGAAAAAGTGGAGTGTTTCAAGAAAAATGCCCAAGCTGCCGGAGCGCTTCTTCGCTCATTCGCTCCGGCGTCCATGGCGGGTTCCATGTCACTTGGACGCGCACGTCACGGATGCCGTCAATGTGCTCAAGCGCCCGTTTGACGCCGCCGGCGATCGAGTCGTGAAGCGGGCAGCCGGGGGTCGTGAGCGTCATCAGGACATTGATATGCCCATCTTCGATTTTTAAGTCATAAATCAACCCTAAATCGACGACGTTAATGCCGAGCTCCGGATCAAGGACCGTTTTCAGCTGTTGAATGGCAAGTTCGCGGACATCCATCGTTCTTTTCCTCCTCATTCGCTTATTTTCGGAAGACCGTTAAAATCGTTCCGGCAAAGGCAACGCTTAATCCAGCCAACAGCACTTGAGTGATGGCGAACAGCGGCACGCTCGCGACAGCAAGCGCAACGGCCGCCAGCGCGAGGGCGATGAGCCATAGGCGGCATTGGACGGTGACGGCTCGCTCATTCATCATTTGTTTTAACGTCGGCACGTTTTGTTGGCCGACTTTTTCGCTGTAGCGATGCGTCCACCATAAAAACGGCACGATTTTGAACAAATAGCCGACGATGCTGAAGAGAATCCAGCCGACAATGAATAGATAAACAATGATGCCAAGCAGCCGTCCGCTGCCGACGACGATGGCGACAAAGGCGGCAACGTGCAGCACAAGGCCGATGACGATGGCCGAAAGCGAAAAGCGGAACGGGCGGTCAAGCGTTTTTTTCATCCGCTTTTGCAAAATGGCGCGGATATGCCAGGCGAAAACAACGAATCCGCTCATGAGCAAGGCTGCACCGGCTGCAAGCCATGCGTGGCTTCGCAAGAATAAGCTGGCGAACGCCACAGCAATCCCGCTGATGTACAGCGCATAGACGTAACGCGCCGGCCGCAGCGAAAAGCCGTGGGCGAGCGAGAACATCGGCGCCATTTTGTACGAAAAGCCTATGATGAGCAGTGTGAACCAGCCGCACAGCCCGAACAGCACATGCAAGCCGAACACCGTTTCATGACTGTTGGCGCCTGTGGCGGCGAAAAAGTGAAAGGCAAGCAGCCCTCCGGCGGCGCCCGTCAGCAGCAAAAACAACAAGGAAGTCGCGACAAACAGCGTCATGATCGTTTTGTTTTTTTGTTGTTTTAATGTCATCGCCATTTGCCAGACAAACAGCACGATGCCGAACAGCAGAAGCAAGCCAGGGAGAAACGCCTGGTTTGGCGTAAACGCTAAACTGGCGGCAAAGGCGACGATGCCGAGAGCGGTGATCGCAAACTGCCAAAAACCGAGCCGCTCGCTCCAAATCGGCGTCAAAAAGGCGACCGGAACGAGCTGGTACATCGCCCCCATGGCCGTCATCAATGCAAAGCCAAGCAACGCCAGGTGGGCCGCCGCCCACACGAACGGCAGCCGGAACGCGCCGCTGCTAAGTGAGGGAATCGCTCCAAGCAACATAAGCTGCGACGCGGCGAACGCCAACACGGCGAACATGATAAACGAGAACGGAAGACGGACGTCTGTTTCCGTCCCCGTGCGAGTAGGAAACACGTTGCTCATCCTTTCGTAATGCGGATTTCAAAACTGCCGTCTTCACGTGCGACCGTCTCGTGCCGGTAGCCAAGCTCGTCAAGCTGCTCGTACAAAAACATCGGGCGGCGATCGTTAATGATCGTCAGCGTCTCCCCAGGATTCAGCTTAGCGAGGGCAGCGAGCGTCCGCATCATCGGCTGCGGCGGCTCGAGTCCGCGGTTATCGAGGATCATCGGTCATCCCCCCTGCTTCACAAACGTTACTTTCCAATGTTTTTTTTCGATTTGTTCCACTTCGTACGCAAATCCTTTTGCTTTCATAATTGGAAACAACGGCAACGGCTTGAACGGGGCGTGTAAAATGAACGTATCGCCCGGCTGCAGCGGCTTGATGGCGTTCATAATTTTTTCAAACGGCTCACGTTTCTGCCGCAAATCTTCGCGTACATCGAGTTCAATCGTCACACCCATGCGCTTTCCCTCCTTTTTGACTATCATGATAATCATTTTCACTGTGGAATGTTGTGATATAGCTCACATCTTTCGGCCGAAACATGACATATTCCACTTTGGAAAAAAGGTTTCGTTTTCGTTTGAAAGGGCGGAATAGCATGTTCCAGAAAGATGGGCTTGTCGAAATGTTTGAAAGGAAACCCCATCAGCTCCATTGCGCATCCTGACCGGTGCCGGACGATGGGGAAAAGGAGTTAGAAAAAGATTTCTTGTTCGAGCCCTTCGCGGTCAATCAAATAAAAGCCGTGTTCGTCGACGTCAATCAGCCCTTTCCGTTTCAGTTGGCTCAACGTGCGGCTCACCGTTTCCCGGGCGGTGCCGATCATGTTGGCCAGCTCGCGGTTTGTCACATGGGCGGTGAGACGGTGCCACTTCCCTTGTTTGACGGCGTTCGTGCGCGTCAGCCGCAACAAAAGCAACACGATTTGTTCGTACGTATTGTGGAGCACTTGCGCTTCGAGCCGGTTTTGCAAATCAACGATTTTTTCGCCCATGACGCGAAACAGTTTTATGCAAAGTTCAGGGCTCGCCATCAGCACTTGTTCGAAATCGTGGATCGGGATCGCGATCAATGTCGCTTCCTCGACCACTTCGGCGTGGGCCGGATAGGTGCCTTTTAAGAAAAAGCCGGCATGCGGAAACATTTCTCCCGTCTGCAAAATCGAAACGATTTGTTCTTTCCCGCTGAAGTCCGTTTTATAAATTTTTACCGTGCCGGAATGAATGAAATAGACTCGCTCGAGCGGGTCGCCTTGCATAAAGACAAACGTCCGCGGCTTGTAAACGCGCACGTGGGAAATGGCAACCAGCGAATCAAGCTCGTAATCGGACAGTTCACGAAACAACGGAACAGCTTTTAAGCGGTCTTTCATCCAATGGTTCGCCATGGCGTTCTCTCCTTTGGAAATGTGACAAAAGTGTGGCGGCTGTCAACAGAGCATCAATGCTTTTCTCTTTTTGAACATCCGCGCCGTTTGGCCTTTTCTGCCTTCATTGTATACATTCTCACGCCATAAAGCTGTGATATAAATCATAACGGACATTTGCCCCGGCTCACAAACCGCCGAACGATCAGCGCGCTACAATGGGGGCGAACAAACGAGAAGGAGGTTGGCTCATATGGAAGTTCATCGATCCGTTCGCCCCAACATGCGGCCGGGGCGGCAAACGACCAACAGTTTTCTCAAATCGATTCTCATTTTCACTATTGTGATCAGCTTTACCGTCCTGCTTGTCGGCGGATATTGGATTTTTAAAGAAATGGCGCCGAGGCCGAAGGAAGTGCGCAGTGAAGACGGCCAAGTGTTGATGACGAAAGAAACGATCATCGGCGGGCAGGCCGTCTTCCAAAAATACGGGCTGATGGATTACGGAACCGTGCTTGGGCATGGGTCGTATATGGGGCCGGACTATACGGCGGAAGCGTTGAAAATTTATACGGAAGGCATGCAAGATTACAAAGCAAAAGAGCGGTATCACAAACCGTTTGCCGATTTAACCGCCGATGAGAAAACGATCATCCGCGAACAAGTCATCAAGGAAATGCGAAAAAATCGCTACAACCCGGTTACGGATGTTCTCGTCCTGACAGATGCGCAAGTATACGGGTTGGAAAAAGTGCGCGACTATTACCGCGACGTGTTCACCAATGGCGATGGTTGGGGATTGAAAAAAGGATTGATCAAAGAAAGCGACATGCCAAAATCAGGCCGTGCTTGGGTCGCGGACGGCGACCAAATCAAGCAAATTGCCGACTTTTTCTTCTGGACCGCTTGGCTGTCAAGCACGCCAAGACTTGGCGACCACATCACCTATACGAACAACTGGCCGTACTATGAGGACGCCGGCAATACGATGTCGTTTTCCGCGGTATGGTGGAGCGGCGCGAGCGTCACGATTTTGATTTTGTTCATCGGGATCATTTTGTATGTGTTCCACCGCTATCAGTTAAGCATGCAAGAAGCGTATGCAGAAGGGAAGTTTCCAGTCATCGATTTGCGGCGGCAGCCGCTGACTCCGTCGCAAGTGAAAGCGGGCAAATATTTCGTCGTTGTATCGGCGCTCTTTTTCGTCCAAACGATGTTCGGGGCGCTGCTCGCCCACTACTATACGGAACCGGACAGCTTCTTTGGCATCAAATGGATCCATGACCTATTGCCGTTTAACATCGCCAAAGGGTATCATTTGCAGCTGGCGATTTTTTGGATTGCCACCGCTTGGCTTGGTATGGGGATTTTCATCGCCCCGCTTGTCGGCGGGCAAGAGCCGAAAAAGCAAGGGCTGCTCGTCGATCTGCTCTTTTGGGCGCTTGTCGTCCTTGTCGCCGGCAGCATGATCGGCCAATGGCTCGGCGTCAACGGCTATTTAGGAAACGAATGGTTCCTGTTTGGCCACCAAGGTTGGGAATACATTGAGCTAGGCCGCGTTTGGCAAATCATTTTAGTCGTGGGCATGCTGCTTTGGCTGGTCATCGTCTTCCGCGGCGTCAAACGCGGGCTGAAGCAAGAAAGCGACAAAGGCGGGCTCATCCACTTGCTGTTTTATTCGGCCATCGCCGTTCCGTTCTTTTACATCTTCGCGTTCTTTATCGAGCCGGATACGAACTTTACGATGGCTGACTTCTGGCGCTGGTGGATCATCCACTTGTGGGTGGAAGGCATTTTTGAAGTGTTCGCCGTTGTTGTCATCGGGTTCTTGCTCGTTCAATTGCGGCTCGTAACGAAAAAATCGACGGTCCGGGCTCTCTATTTTCAATTTACGATTTTACTAGGCAGCGGTGTCATCGGCATCGGCCACCACTATTACTACAACGGTTCACCGGAAATTTGGATCGCCCTTGGCGCGGTGTTCTCGGCGCTCGAAGTGATTCCGCTCACGCTCCTTATTTTGGAAGCGTATGAGCAGTACAAAATGATGCGCGACGGCGGGGTCAACTTCCCGTACAAGGCCACATTCTGGTTCTTGATTTCAACCGCCATTTGGAATTTGGTCGGCGCTGGCGTGTTCGGTTTCCTCATCAACTTGCCGGCGGTCAGCTACTTTGAACACGGGCAGTTTTTAACGCCGACCCACGGCCATGCGGCGATGATGGGCGTGTATGGCATGTTTGCGATCGCCGTGCTCCTTTATTCGCTGCGCAACATCGTCAAACCGGAAGCATGGAACGACAAATGGCTGAAATTCTCTTGCTGGATGCTGAACATCGGCCTGGCTGGCATGGTTCTCATCACGCTTCTCCCGGTTGGGGTGCTGCAAATCAAAGAAGCGTTTGAACACGGCTATTGGGCGTCCCGTTCGCCTTCGTTCTTGCAACAAGACGTCGTACAAAACTTGCTGCTTGTCCGCTTTGTTCCGGATACGATCTTTTTGATCGGCGTCGCCGCCTTGCTTGTCTTTGCCATCAAAGCGATGTTCCATTTGCGCAAACCAACTCACGGCGAAGGGGAAGAGCTGCCGGTGGCGAATTTGGCGGAGGAAGAATAACCAAAACGGGCTGACCCAAAACGCGAATGCGTTTTGGGATTAGCCCGTTTTTACACGAAATATAGAAGAGAATCGTTCGTTTTCTGGCAGAATAGAGTCACCATAAACCACTATCACCGAAAAAGGAGCGATTCTTTTATGACACATCATCATATTTTTGAAGAGTGTACCGTGGATCACCTCACGTTGCCAAGCGATATCATTCCATTGGATCATATGGCTCATGTAGTTTACGAAATCGCCAAGCGCATTCCGATGGAGACGTTTCTTCCTTACTATAAAAGGCGGCCACACCTAAGAAAGGTAGGGAGGGATGCTCTCTCCTTGCTTATGGTGCCTTAATAAGACGAATGCTGGAAATTGCCGCTTCTTGTTCAATCGAACGCCTAGAAAGAAGATCTAAAATCCGTTCGTGCTTTTCCATGTTTTGTTCTATTTTCTTAACGATTTCATTTGTTTCAAGCACTGCTTGTTGGACGAAAACAAACTCTTGCTTCGTGACCATATTGGCTTTGACATGATCTAATTCTTTCATTAGGTTGTTCTTTACGTCCTCAAGCTCCTGTTTGGTAGCCATGTTGGCTTTGATGTCTTCAAGTTCTTGCTTGGTAGCCATGTTGGCTTTGATGTCTTCAAGTTCTTGCTTGGTAGCCATGTTGGCTTTGATGTCTTCAAGTTCTTGCTTGGTAGCCATGTTGGCTTTGATGTCTTCAATCTCTTTTGTGAAACTATGCTTCACTTCTTCAAGTTCTTGTTTCGTTGCCATGTTGGCTTTAATATCCTCAAGCTCTGTTGTGAAGTTTTGCTTCACTTCTTCGAGCTCCTGTTTCGTTGCCATGTTTGTTTTGACGTCGCTTACTTCATGTTCGATAATTTGGAGCTTGTCCAAAATTTGTTTCAATATCTCTTCCAAGGAAAATCCTCCCTTCTAATAAGATATATAGCAGCCCTGGAAAAGCGAGTGATGATGAATCGCTCCTTTCTTTTGAGGACTGGGGAAACGAGCGTGTAGAGTAAGTGGTTGAGGAAAGGGATGGGATTGTAGCGCAGAACAAATGAGGACAATCGTTCCCCATTCATATTATAAATGATTCGTAGAAATTTGAAAATAACGTTTTGTGTCATTGTCGCTTTGTATCCGTCCAGGAAAAGGAGTGCGTTTTAGCCCGTACGGTCATGTTAATCCCGGCAGCGACATTGTTTTTAAGAAAATCGAACTTCCTTTCTTTAATAATAAGGAGAAACAAGGGATTTAATCGGAATCGTTCATGATCAATGTACGATTTAAAAAAGAAAGAGCTGGCTCCAAAAGTCCACTTGTTAGTGGATTTTTGGGTCAGCCCCCCTTTCATTTGTGAACGTTTTCAATCACTTGTGGCATTTGTCCGGCGTGGTGTGTTCGGTTTCCTTTTGCTTGTCATAGCATGGAAAGCAGTACAACGTCTCTGTTTCTCGGCTGACGACGCCGTTTAAAAACCCATGCAGACAATGGATCGGCTTGCCGCATTGCGCGCAAAAGCCAACAAGCTCTTCCAACCGCCATTTCTCCTTTCATGGGGATTGAACATGTTCACCTTCGGGCTGTGACGCTCGTCACTACCCCCCAAGGTTCAAGCGGTTATGATAAAGTATATAATTCATTATACTACAAAGGAGGCCAATGTTATGAACCAATTTGCCGCCAAAATCCACGCCCCGGACTATCCGCCGCGCGACCGCCATCCGGCGATTTTCCGGCTGTTTGACAGCCTGAAGCCGGGGGAAGTGATGGAGCTGACGAATGACCATGACCCGCGTCCGCTGCAATACCAATTCATGATGGAGCGTCCGGATCAGTTTACATGGGAGTACTTAGAGGAAGGGCCGGACGTATGGCGGGTGGCCATCGGCAAAAAATAAATCATCCGCTCCATTGGGATTTCCGTCTGCAGGCGGAAATCTTTTTTTTTCGCCGGTTGGTATGGTACGGTAAAAACAAACGATGGATGTCCGGAAAGGGGAAGCATGATGAAACAAACGATTGCCGGAGCGGTGCTCGCCGGCGGCCAGTCGCGCCGGTTTGGGCGGCCGAAGGCGTTTGCGTTGCACGAAGGAGCTCCGTTTTTCACTTGGTCCGTCGCGGCGCTGCGATCCGTCGCCGATGAATTGTACATCGTCAGCCACCCGTCGCTTATCGATGAATTCCGCCGGCAAACGGACATCCCGGTGCTGCTCGATGTGGAGCGCTGCCGCGGCTGTGGGCCGCTTGCCGGCCTTTACACCGTCATGGAACAGAGCCGAGCCGACTGGGTGTTCGTCCTGCCGTGCGACATGCCGTACATGCGGCGGGAAGTGGCGGAGCGGCTTGCTTCCTATATCGATCCGACGTTTGACGCCATCGTTCCACTCCATGGCGGCCGCCCAGAGCCATTGGTCGCTCTATACCATCGTCGGCTTCGTTCCGTGATCGCCGAGCTGCTTGACGCCGGCGAACGGCGGATGATCTCGCTTATTGACGGCGCCCGCGTCCGCTATGTTGACGCCCAACAGCTTGCCGCGGATGAAACCGTATGGCGCAATGTCAATACGGAGGGAGAGTACCGGTGAAGGGGGAATTGTGGCCGAAGGAGACACAGCATATACTTTTTTTCAATCAGAAGAGCCATCCTTGACCACGAAATGGTTCTTTTTCCCGGCTTTTCACCATAAAATGCACTTGATGCAGGAAGACGCTCATGATACGCAAGTGAAAAATGATTTCGCCTGTACAATAACTGTCAGTGAACTACCCCCACTTAATTTTCTAGCGAAAATTTGAAGTGGGGGCTTCCAAAGAAGTTTGACTGCTTCAAGCAATCCTTATTCTTTGAGGCGTGTCCACTTCGCCGCTAGAGCATAAGACACTCA